>ONWI01000229.1 GCA_900321515.1 uncultured Eubacteriales bacterium
CCCCAATTTTTTTGTTCGAGTATGTGCCGAATAGACTTATCCTATTCTACAAATATTCTAGCATATTAGTCATATTTTGTCAATGATTTATTGCGTTTGGACAAAAATAGATTATAAAAATCAATATACTACAAATATGCAAGATAAATAATGTAAAAATTTTGTCAAAAGATAAATATATAACAATAATAAACGCAAAACAACACATTTTTCTTCTTTTAGAACCCTTTGGAAGAAAAGAAAACCCGCTGATAAGAAAATAAACAAAAATGGTAAAATAGTTTTCTGAAAGTCCAAGATACGCTCATTAATCCCTGATTCAGTTCAAAATACTATTAATAAAACAGGAGACGGTATAGACGCTCTGAAAGGTTCATTTTTTGCTATTTACATTGCGGAAATATTTTATATTGCGCAGAACGTGCTCTGATCGGAAAGAACTTATGCAAATTATTATTTATGTACACAAAAATATTGCCATTTCTATTCTGCATTTTGCCTGCATAAAATCTGACAATTGCCGAAATGTCATGAAAAAAGCCGGCAGAATGTTCTGTCGGCTGATTTTTCTCAGAAATGATACCGGAAAAGCGACATCAGATATATCCGAGCACTTCACCTGTAAAACCGATATCCTCAATGAAATAGGCGAGATATCTCTGAATATATGTCGCGTCGATAATGTTGATTTCGCCGTCCCCGTTCACGTCGGCAGCAACAGTATTTTTGATACGCATTTTTTCCGCGGCGTGGAGCTGGACGCAGGTCGCGTCGTCAATGCTGATGACGCCGTCAAGGTTTACGTCGCCGCACTGAACAAGCATCTGTGTTGTCGGAATCGTTGTCACGGGTTCGGTGGTTCCAAATACAGGCGTTGTGGTGAGGTCGGGCAGCGGTGAGCTTGTCCAGATGGGATATTCGCTGGGATAGGTGATATCCTGACTGAAGGGTACCGTGGTGAACGGATAGGTGACGGTTTCCTCGGGAATCGAAGGCTGTGTGATATTTGTGTCAATGCCGTCGCCGGTAACTGTCAGAGAACCTGAAGTCGAGTGGCACCTGAAATTGATATCGCCTTTCTTCAATACAAGGAAGCTGACAGTTTCGCCCTCTGTCCTCGGGTCGGCGGGGTAGATGCAGGAGCCGATAAGAACCGTCGCATAATAGAGCTTGTTGGAAGGCTCCAGATCGGAAACGGTGCGGTAGAAGTTGATCGAGAAGCCCGGAACATTCTGATTCATTCCGTATTCGGCAATCGGCTCGTTCAGACTGGTCTGCCAGATGACGAGGTCACAGTAAAGCTCGAGGGTGCCGGGATATATCTCGTCCGTGACGGGTTCGGTGTCCTCGTAGGGGCTTCCGTCGGGATTGGTCAGATTATTGGCGGGGTCGGTATAGGGACTGCCGTCGGGATTCGTCATACCGCTGTTGTTGATGGAATAGCTTTCGTGTTCAACGCAGTGGTTGGTTCCTACCTGCTGTCCGGATGTTGACGCAGCGAGCGTGTTGACAGACAGACCGACGATCAGGCAGATCGTCAGCACAAGAGCGCAGGCAATCACTGCGGTTTGTTTCCAGAATTTTTTCATTACAAAACTCCTCCTCATTTTAATCGATTATAGTATAGCATAATGCCTATGAAAAAGCAAAATGCATAATCAATAAAAAATGAGTATAAGTTTTGTAATAATTGCCTGATTCTGTCAGCCGGTTCCTGTCGGTCGGCTTTTGTCGGTTATCTCTTGTCTGCCGGCTCTTTTCTGCCTGATTTTGTCTGTCAGCTCTTGTCCTTTGGCTTGAACAGGATACCTGCAATCAGGCTGAGTACCATCGCCGCGCCGATACCTCCCGCGGCGCTTTTGAGCGCGCCGGTGATGATTCCGAGAGCGCCGTCCTCGCGCAGAGCGGTTTTCATGCCCTCCGCCATCAGGCAGCCGAAGCCGCTGATAGGCGCAGCGGCGCCTTCTCCCGCAAAATCGATCAGCGGCTGATACAATCCCAGCGCGCCGAGCAGCACGCCTGCGGTCACAAAGAGCGTCAGAATTTTTGCGGGCGTCAGCCCTGTTTTATCAATCAGTATCTGACCGGCAACGCAGATCAGTCCGCCGACCAGAAAAGCCGTCATATATTGCATCGAATCTTCCTTTCATTATATATAGGGAATCTCTAATAATTCAATGTCGTGCAGAAGTGCGGAAGATTTATGGCAGAATGTTGTCAAAACGCCGCAGGAATACTGAC
>ONWI01000228.1 GCA_900321515.1 uncultured Eubacteriales bacterium
AAGAAGCCGATATGCATAGCGCGTCACGCATACGGCGACGTTTACAAGAACACCGAGATGAAAGTATCTCAGGGCGCTAAGGCTGAACTGTGCGTCACCAATCCCGACGGCAGCGAACAGCGCAGTCTGATACACGATTTCAAATCTTCGGACGGCATTATTCAGGGCATACACAATTTGGACAGTTCCATAAGCTCCTTTGCGAGATCATGTTTCAATTACGCGCTCGACCGTAAGCAGGACATATGGTTCGCCACCAAAGACACCATCAGCAAGACTTATGATCACCGCTTCAAGGACATTTTCCAGGAGATTTTCGACAGCGAATACAAGGACAGGTTCGCTGAGGCAGGCATAGAATATTTCTACACACTGATAGATGACGCCGTTGCCAGAGTGATACGCAGTGAAGGCGGATACATCTGGGCGTGCAAGAATTACGACGGAGACGTGATGAGCGATATGATCGCTACTGCGTTCGGTTCGCTTGCGATGATGACCAGCGTGCTTGTATCGCCCGACGGCGTTTATGAATACGAGGCGGCGCACGGCACAGTTCAGCGCCATTACTACAAGCATCTCAAGGGAGAGGAAACCTCGACCAATTCCGTTGCTACGATATTTGCGTGGAGCGGCGCGCTGAGAAAGCGCGGCGAACTGGACGGCACTCCGGCGCTGTGCGAATACGCCGACAATCTGGAGAAAGCCACCATTCAGACGATTGAAGAAGGCGTTATGACCGGCGATCTCTATCTGCTTTCCACACTGGAGAACAAGACCAAGGTCAGCACAGAGCAATTCATCAGAGAAGTTGACAAGCGCCTTGCGGCAATGTATGCATGATACAAATCCATTGACCTTTGCAAAAAACATGCTATACTTTTCGGCAGACTGTGTTTTGAATAAGCGCAGCCTGCCGATTCATTTTGAAGGTGATACCAGTGCCTTTGTTTATAAGGAATTTTGAACGAAAATCAAAAGAAGAATTCAGTCACGGAGTGACGCATTTCAGGACATTTATCAAGTGGTGTCTGTGCGCGGTAATAATCGGCGCAGTGGTAGGCTGTGTGGGAACGCTGTTTCATTCTCTCATAAAAATATCCGCCGAAACATTCGCCATGTCTGGTCTGAAAATGGTGTGGCTGCTGCCGCTTGTCGGCGTGGTGATAGTGGCTGCGTACAAATATTGCGGAATGGACAACGACAAAGGCACCAATATGATACTTGTATCGGTGCGAAGCGAGGAAAAACCGCCGATATTCACCGCCCCTCTGATATTTGTATCAACCGTGCTGACCCACCTTGCCGGAGGCTCAGCGGGTCGTGAGGGAGCAGCCATTCAGATGGGCGGCGGCATAGGATATCAGATAGGCAGGCTGCTGAGGCTGGATGAGAAGGATCAGAAGCTGATCATCATGTGCGGCATGAGCGCGGCGTTTTCTGCGCTGTTCGGCACGCCCGTCACGGCGGCGATATTCTCCATGGAGGTCATCAGCGTCGGTGCAATGTATTATTCTGCGCTGGTGCCGAGTGTCATTTCAGCGCTCGTTGGATACTGCATAGCGATACGCCTCGGTGTAGAAAAGACATTCTTTGAGCTGAATTACATACCCCCGATTACCATACTTCCGGTCGTGCGCGTGACCGTACTTGCTGTGCTGTGCGGTCTGCTGAGCATAGTATTCTGCGTTGTCATGCACGGCTGCGGCAAAATACTGAAAAAGGCATATCCCGATAAATTCATCAGAATACTGATCTGCTCCGCAGTTCTCATAAATCTTACCTATATCATAGGCAGCGCGGACTACAACGGCGCGGGAATGGCCCTGATAAACCGTGCGGTGCTGGACGGACATACAATGCCGCAGGCGTTCTTTCTGAAGCTGCTGTTCACTGCGATAACTCTCGGAGCGGGATTCCGCGGCGGCGAGATAGTGCCGTCCTTTGTGGTGGGAGCGACCTTCGGATGCCTCGTTGCTCCGCTGCTGAGTATAAGCGGGACGTTTGCGGCGGCGGTGGGAATGATCGCGGTGTTCTGCGGCGTGACAAACTGTCCACTCACTTCGATCATTTTGTCGGTGGAGATGTTCGGACCTCAGGGACTGATATTTTTTGCGGTAGCAGTTGCAACAAGTTACATGTTGTCCGGCTACTACGGGCTTTATCTTGGGCAGAAGATACTCTACTCGAAGGACAAGGCGGAATTCATCAATACCAGCGCGCACTGAAAAAGAAAATAGGCGATTGTAAAAGTAAAAAAGAAAAAGGGAAAGCGCGCAGCGCCAATAATGGGGTGCAGGGGGCAAGGCTCCCTGCCAGGGGACCGGGGGCAGTACCGCCGGCAGCGCGGTGGGGCAGAGCCCCACAAGCTCGGCGGAGCCGAGCGAGCGAGACGCACCGAAAATAAATAGTGGTCGGGCGAATACCGAAATCGAAAAATCCAAATCTGTCCTTCCCACGGATGGAGAAAAAAGCTCCGGCTTAAAATGCGCAAGCCTCGAATTTTCGATATTTCCAACTTTTACAATCTAAAAAAGAAACGATAAGGAGCATTTACATGAGCGTCAGGGAAGATATACTTGAAATATTTGAAAAAGAGCGCGGCAATTATCTCTCGGGCGAAGAACTTGCCGTCCGCCTGAACGTAAGCCGCAGCGCTGTCTGGAAGGCAGTAAAGCAGCTTGAAGAGGACGGCTATGAATTCGACGCTGTCAGCGGAAGGGGATACTCGCTCAGGGTGAGCAGCGACGTTGTCTCAAAGAGGGGAATAGAAAAATTTCTCGGAGAAAACGCCGCGAAATACGATATTATTGTATATAAAACGGTTACTTCTACCAATACCGTGCTGAAGGAAATGGCGGCGGCAGGTGCAGCCGAAGGCACGGTTGTAGTTGCGTCGGGACAGACTGCCGGCAAGGGACGCATGAGCCGCCGGTTTCATTCACCGAGTGGGAGCGGACTGTATTTAAGCATACTGCTCCGTCCGGAAATGAACGCGGACGAGGCGCTCTTTATAACCACGGCGGCGGCAGTTGCCGTCGCCCGTACAGTTGAGGAAATATCGGGCAGAAGCGCCGGTATCAAGTGGGTAAACGACGTCTTCATGGACGGCAGGAAGGTATGCGGCATACTTACCGAAGCTTCGTTCGACATGGAAAGCGGCGGACTGGAATATGCCATCTGCGGCATCGGAGTGAATGTTGTGCCTCCGGAGGGCGGCTTTCCGGACGAAATCAGAGACATTGCTGGCGCGGTATTTTTTACTCCGCCCCTCTGTGAAGTCAAAAACAGAATTGCGGCGGGCATCATCGAAAAATTTATGGCGTATTACGGAAATCTTGCCAGCCGTCCGTTTTTCGAGGAATACAGAAAGCGTTCCGTGACGGTGGGCGAAAGTGTCACGGTCCTGGGCAGAGGGGAGCCGCGGAAGGCGTTCGCGCTCGCGATTGACGACGAATGCCGGCTTGTCGTGCGCTACGAGGACGGCAGGGAGGAAGCGCTTTCCTCTGGCGAGGTTAGTGTGCGGAGAGATACTTCAGCAGGCTCTTAGAAATTTTTATCGAAACGTCTTGACAAAACGCTCCGACGGTGCTATAATGCACATAAATATTAGGATAAGGCTTTGATGAGGAGTAGTAGTTGCCACACCGCGACAGCACGCTGTCCGAGAGGGGCGGGTGCGTCAGAGAAGAGACGGATGGTGCGAGTCTCGGCGCAGGCGGAAATGAAGTAGCCTCGGAGCTTTGGACTGAACGGGTTTTCTCGCGGTGCGGTACGTTCGATGAATCGTACATTGCGTCAGAATCTCAGTAGACTCCAACGGAGCTTCACCGTTATCACAGAAGGCGGTATCGGATTGCTGTGCTCATGCGGCAGTCCCGTATCCGGAAGAGTGTGCGTATTTGAAAAA
>ONWI01000252.1 GCA_900321515.1 uncultured Eubacteriales bacterium
AATCTTTTTAACGTCTGCCATAATTATCTTTCCCTCCCGATTATTCAGCCTTCAAAGCGTCGTACTGAGCATTAAGCTCCTTCATTGCGTTCTCGTACTGCTCCGCGTTGGGTGCGACTCCGTGCCAGCCGACCTGGTTTTCCATGAAGGAAACACCCTTGCCCTTGACGGTGTGCATGATAACAGCAGTAGGCTTGTCCTTGACGCTCTTTGCCTGTGCGACAGCCGCTTCGATCTGATCGAAGTCATGACCGTCTATCTCGACTGTGTTCCAGCCGAACGCCTGAAATTTTTCGGGAATAGGATAGGGAGAATTAACCTCTTCCATTGTACCGTCTATCTGAAGATTGTTGTTGTCAACGAAAATCATGAGGTTGTCGAGCTTATTATTGGCGGCAAACATGGCGGCCTCCCAGACCTGACCCTCCTGTATCTCACCGTCTCCGAGAAGAGCGTACACTCTGTAATCCTTGCCGGTGATCTTTCCACTGAGAGCCATGCCTACGGCCGCGGAAACTCCCTGACCGAGCGAGCCGGTGGACATGTCCACACCGGGAATACCCTTCATGTCAGGGTGACCCTGCAGAAAGCTGGACGGCTTGCGAAGATTCTTTATCTCATCCTCAGGGAAAAAGCCCTTGACTGCCAGCGCACCGTAAAGCGCCGGAGCCGCGTGTCCCTTGGAAAGCACAAAACGGTCTCTGTCTGCCCACTGAGGGTTTGCGGGATCCACTTTCATCTCATTGAAATAAAGATATGTAATAACGTCCGCCGCAGAAAGTGAGCCTCCGGGGTGTCCGCTCTTGGCGTTGAATGTACCCTCGATAATGTGCTTTCTGACCCTGCAGGCCGTAAGGGAAAGCTGCTTTTTCTCGCTGAAATCCATTTGTCTGCCTCCTGTTTTATTATACGACGTTTTTTTATTTATGCCAACAAAAAATACTCACGATTCTCATGGAATCCACTGTATATAATCTATCATTTGAAGCGATTTGTCAAGCATAATCGGCATTATTTAAGCAGCCGGAATACAAAATCTACATCGGCGGCAAATTTTATTGAACACTGACCGCTAATTTATGCAAAACAGCATTGAAATAATCTGGCAATTCACTTGTAAAATATAGGCTTCTGCCGTCTCTCGGGTGTACAAACCCTATTTCCCTTGCGTGTAGACATTGCCCGTCACAGCATGAAAACTGCTGCTTTGCTCCTCCGTAAACCGGGTCGCACACCACAGGATGCCCCAAATAAGACATATGCACTCTGATCTGGTGCGTTCTGCCGGTTTCAAGCGTCAGCCTCACATGTGTGAATGTTCCGGATGAACCGCTGTATCTGCCCAGCACTTCATAATGCGTGATCGCCTCACGGCTGTTCTTTTCTGTGACTGCCATCTTCTTGCGGTCGATCGGGTGTCTGCCTATAGGAGCATTTACTGTACCGCTGTCATCCCGCAGATTTCCCACAACCACAGCTTCGTATCTTCTGGTAAAACTGTGCGCCTTTATCTGTTCCGCAAGAGATTTGTGGGCAAAGTCGTTCTTGGCGACTATGAGAAGTCCGCTCGTCATCATATCTATCCGGTGTACAATCCCGGGGCGTTCCACTCCGTTTATACCCGAGAGCGAATCGCCGCAATGATACATCAGGGCATTCACCAGCGTGCCGCTGTAATGCCCTGCCGCGGGATGCACAACCATTCCCTTTGGCTTGTTGACCACAAGAAGGTCATCGTCCTCGTAAGGAATGTCAAGCGGAATATTCTCCGGAACAATCTCCGGCTTTACGTTGTCCGGAAAATCAACCGAAACGGTGTCGCCCGGAATCACCCTGGTCTTTTTATCGGCAGGTTTTCCGTTGACAGTGACGGCGCCCTGCTCGATGAGCTTTTGTAGATATGACCGGGAAGCTTCGGGCATAAGTTCGGCGAGTGTTTTATCCAAACGCCCGCCGTCATTTTCCACAATTATTATATTTTTTCGCTCTGCCATATCTTTATTCATCGGAATGTCCGTCAGCCGCGTCCTCAGAATGGGAATCACCAGACAACTGTTTTTCAGGAGCATTCGCCCCAAAAAAGCGGATATTCTTCTCATCAAGGAAGAAAAGCACATAGACCGCCATGATCACGGCTCCCACGGTGACGCAGCAGTCCGCCACATTGAATACCGCAAAGTCAAAGAGCGGACTTACGTCAATGAAATCCACCACATAGCCAAACGCGATGCGGTCGATCATATTGCCTATGCCACCGGCAACAATCAGCACGGCGGATATCCGCCCTGTGATATGATCTATATAGCCGTTCAGCCACAGCCAGCATATGCCTATGATTATTGCAGTGGTCATCACAAGGAATATCCAGCGCTGCTCCGACAGCATACCGAAGGCTGCGCCTCTGTTCTGCACATAGGTAAAATCGAGCAGTCCGCCTATAATGTGGGTTGACTCACCGATCTCGAAATTTGACGATATAAGCAGCTTGGTGATCTGGTCGGCAGCCACCAGCAACGCAATGACTGCCAACGCGATAATATTTGTGATCATCAGATCAAATCCTTATCCGAGAGATTTGACTACCTCTGCGCAGCGGTGGCAGAGTGTGGGATGCTCATTGTCAGAGCCGACGTCATCGGAATGCTTCCAGCAGCGCTCGCACTTTGCGCCATCGGCGACTTCGACAGATACCCCGAGTCCCTCAACGTCGCAGGGATTGTCGTTACAGGGCTTGCCGGAAATCTTTACGCCGGAAACAATGAACACATCCTCCAGGCTGTCCTTGACAGATTTTACGAAGTCTTTCAGACCGCCGTCGCAGTGCAGCGTTACCACAGCCTCCAGCGACTTGCCTATGAGCTTATCCTTGCGGGCAACCTCCAGGGCGCGCTGCACATCGTCGCGGATAGCATGGATTCTGTCCCAAGTCATTTCAAAGTCAACGCCGCAGTCTACTCCGGTGACCTCGCAAGGCATATCGTTGTAAAGAACCGATTCTTTAATATCGGTGCGGGTGTGAGGCATGAACTGCCAGATTTCCTCAGCGGTGTACGCAAGGATAGGAGTGAGCAAACGTGTCATGGCGTCGAGTATCATATACATG
>ONWI01000226.1 GCA_900321515.1 uncultured Eubacteriales bacterium
GACGGAAAAATCATTCCCTCCCCCGGCACAGGCGAAAGCGATATGCCTATGATGCTTGCGCTTAATATGGCATTGCTTGCCATGCTGGCAGCCGGCTTTGTGCTGATGAATCAATATAACCGCCGCAGGGAAACCGCAAACTGATTCCATACGACCAATGAGATTTGTAAACAGAAAAAAGTGATGTAGTCATTTACAGAGTTTACCATTAACCCATTCACAAACAGCCCCTTCCGAATTGGCAGCACTGCTATGCAGTATCGTCAAGGAGGAGGGGCTGTTATTGTTTGAAAAAGCAATGTCCTTTTCTTCGTTTGTAATTGTGATAATCAATCATTATAAACCGGCAAACCCACAAAAGCAAGAGCGAAGAAAAAAAGAGGGTTTGACATTCTGGAAAACCATCTTGAAAAGCAGCGAAATAAATGTAAAAACATAAGAGCCTGCCGACGAAGCCTTCTTTTTTGCCGACGAACGATTACACGAAGTTGGATGAAAATCTTTTCCAGTCCGGTCAGTTCGCCTAAGGCGGAGACATCCACCAGTCCGTTGAGATAAAGCTGTCTGAGTGATACATGCTATATTATACAAAATTCGCGGTATACTGTCAACTAAAAACAACAATTATAAATGTGTGCGGGGCATTGGTGTGCAGGATGACAGCAGAGTGTGTTCTTCCTTCTGCATGCCGTTTATGAATTCCATTTTCGTTTCCTCCGACGGTGTCTTCGGAATCTGCGAGAAGATTGGACCGGATGCCAGACTCGGTAACATCCATGACGGCTTTCACATGACCGGAATCCGGAATCTCTGACAGCGCAGATTTTCCGTGATATGCAAACCTACGTGTAATACCCTCTAAGGAAGCAAAACAGACCAAGCATTTGCGGTGACTTTTACGCCGTCATCATGGTGCTTGGTCTGTTTTGTCGTCATTTAAGAGCCTGTCATATTCTGTTCACAAAGGCTTTGTATAATAATAGGAAATCTTAAAATCTAAGAGCAAGCAGGGCGTGAAGAGATGCGTCGGCAGGCTCTAAGGAAGGAAACAGAATGGAACATCATTTGCAAAGAATCGTTCAGCCCTTGCTGGCGTGGTATGAAACGCATCGCAGAGAATTGCCGTGGCGGCTCGATCAAGACCCCTATCATGTATGGGTGTCGGAGATCATGCTCCAGCAGACCCGTGTGGAGGCAGTCAAAAAATATTACGCCCGTTTTATAGAAATGCTGCCTGATGTGCAAAGTCTCAGCGAAGTGCCGGAGGACAGGCTTCTCAAACTGTGGGAAGGACTGGGTTACTACAGCCGCGCAAGAAATCTCAAGAAAGCGGCGGAAAGAATTGTGCGTGACTGCGGCGGCGTATTCCCCCACACATTCGATTCGCTGTTGAAGCTGCCGGGCGTGGGGGAATATACGGCGGGAGCGGTCGCTTCCATTTGCTTCCATGAAAAAGTGACGGCAGTGGACGGCAACGTGCTGCGAGTGGTGGCGCGTGTGACAGGCAGCCGGGAGAATGTACTGCTGCCGGCGGTCAAAAAGCAGATGGAGGCGCAGCTTTTGAAAGTATTACCGGATGACGCGGGTACCTTTAACGAAGCGATCATGGAACTGGGGGAGATGGTATGTCTGCCGGGCGGTGCGGCTAAGTGTGGGGAATGTCCCCTGCGCGGCATATGTACGGCACACAGGGACTCACTGACCTCGGAACTGCCCGTGCGCATCAAGCGGATGAAACGCAGACAGGAACAGCGGACGGTGTTCCTGCTGACGGCGGAAGATGGCAGAACCGCTGTCGAGAAACGGCCGGATAAAGGCTTGCTGGCGGGAATGTACCAGCTTCCCAATGTGGAGGGCTTCCGCACGGAACAGGAAATCCGCGCCACGGTGGAGACATGGGGAATGCAAGTGCTGGAAATTATCTTTATCAAAGAGGCCAAGCACGTTTTTACCCATCTCGACTGGTTCATGAAAGGCTATCAGGTGAAAGTCGCCCATCCTGCCGGGAATTTTTTGTGGGTAACGCCGGAAGATTTACGGGAGCGGTATGCCCTTCCCACCGCGCTCAAGCCCTTCGCGCCATCCCCGAC
>ONWI01000267.1 GCA_900321515.1 uncultured Eubacteriales bacterium
GTGACGGAGGATTGTCAGGTTCATTTTCCGGATCCGGAGCAGGCTTCTTTGTCCACTGAGCAGTCAGTACCACACTGCTGTCCACCGTGATGACATCGCCGCTGCTGTACAGTCCGTTTGCCGCATAAGCCTTCGGAGCTACAACTGTTCCCTTGCCGCAGGGTGCGGGATGGGGATCGGGCTGCGCTTTGGTGAGCTTCCAGCCTGCAAAGGTGTATCCCGCTCGGACATATTTCAGTTTTGGGGAATCATTGGCAAGTACTATATGATCCGCCTTGCCGTTTTCGTCGGCAGTCACATTGAATTCGTATGATTTGCCTAAATCTTCGGTGTAGCCGTCGTCCCCCTTATCAATTCCGCTCCTGTAGGTGACGGTGTAATTCACCGGATCGGAAGTGCCGGCTCTGAACCTGCCTGTCAGCACTACATTCGATTCCGGCATCGTAAAGGACCTTTCTCCTCCCGCAGACTGTATGATCTCCAGGTCGTCAGGTACGTCTGCCTTCCAGCCGTCGAATGTGTATTCGTCGTGGGTAAGCACAGGAGCGAGTGTGACTTCATCGCCGCTGTTGTAGTTCTTAGTCCCGTAAACCGAGGGATCAAGACTGATTTCGCTGCCGTTTACATTATACGCTTTATAGCTGACAGTATAGGAATTCCTTGTGTATTCGCCACAGATGACCACATTGCTTGCGGGCATGGTGAATTTGCCGTTGCTGATTTCCACGCCGTCCGGCGACTGTACGTTCCAGCCGGAGAAGGTGTAGCCTCCTATTGCCGGGGGATTATCCTTGACGGTCACTTCTTTGTCTTTCGCAAAACGCTCCGGCTTATAGGTTTCGGGAAGCGAATAATTCTCTCCGTCCTTCTTCGCCGTGTAGGTGACCTGATAGGTGTCTTCAAACTCCGCTTCAAATACAACGTCGATGTCCGGCATGGTGAATGTGTTTTCGGTTATCACCAGACCGGAGGGAGATTTCAGATTCCAGCTCTTGAATATGACATTGTCCTTGGCGGGGGCTGTGACGCCGCTGCCTTTTGTGACAGTTTTGCCGAATTGGTGCGGCTGCGTAGCATATGGGATGTCGTCAACCATATAGATGACATTGTGGGAATTGGGGGTGAAGGTTGCTTTGAACGCAACGTCATTGTCCGGCATGGTGAATTGACCGCTTTCGTTTATCTTGTCGGCGGTGATACCGGATTTGATTTGCCAGCCGGCGAATTGGTGACCTGTTTTGGACGGTGAATCTATTCCGTCGCCCCTTGTGACCTGATCATTGTATTGCTTGGTCTGGTCGCCGATAAGCGTTTCGTCCCCGTCATAGTATCTCACGTGCCATTGGTTCTTATTCCATATGGCGTAAAGCGTCACGGTGTTGTCCTCACTGCTGAAGGCGCTCTTTGGTATAACTTTGCTCTGGCTTTCCTGCCACGGATATGAGTAGTCGGGCACACCGCTTGTGCCGCCGCGCTTCCAGCCTTTGAAGGAATAGCCCTCCTCGGAAGGCGTTTTACCGGTATCAACGGTGGCGCAGTTCGCGTTTTGGGCAAAATCGCTGTCGTACCATTTGCCGTCGTCAGGTTTATCCGAAGCGCTGCCGTGACCGTTCAGGTTGTAAACCGCTTTAAAAACCTCTTTCCAGTTGGCAAATACCGCGCGTTCTCATTAAATGTGATGCTCTGCCATTCACTTCCGTCGCGCACCCCGCTCCAATACTTGAATTCATGCTTCGTATCGAATGCAGTCGGAGCAGCCGTGTTCAGTGGGATATTACCGTCTGTCACATCGGTGATGTGGAATGTGGCAGAACGCAGTATTTCATTATCGTCCGCGTTTTTGTTGCGGTAATAATTGACCGTGTAATCCACGGGCGAGAAACTGCCTGTGAAGACCACATTTCCGTTTGGCATGGTGAAAGTATGGTTGACGGTATCAACTGCCAATTCATCCGGAGCGGTCTTTACCGACCAGTCCGAGAAGGTGTAGCCCGGCGCGGTCATGGCAGGCTCGATCGGGATATTCTCTGTGCCTGTCGGATAATCCTTTTTTTCAGGAATATCCGAGGCTCCTTCAGGAACGGTGCCCGTCAGCTCGTATGACACCGAGTGCCCGCTCGTCCAGACGGCGTATAGCTCGGCGCGGAAACTGTTCTCCACGGGATTGGTACAGTCGGAAAGATTGACGTACACGCCCGAAGCCGTTCTCTGCAACAAAGTGGAGGACGGCGCTGCGTTCGGGTCGGTGCTCCAGCCGCAGAATACATATCCATCACGCATCGGCGGTTTGGATGACATTTCGCCTTTATCGCTGAATATCTTTACCTTCTCACCGTCGCGGTTGAAATCTGAATCCTTATAAAGTTCGCTCGGATTTTTGGCGGGCATATTGGTGACGGTATCGCTGCCGGCATTCCCGTGAAATTGTACCGAATATCTTGTTTCCCAGTTGGCCGTCAGGAGGAATTGGTAGTCGCTTGTATCGTTGATCAGACGGTTGCTGTGTATACGGAACGGGTCATGTCCGTAGCTGCTGACCGGATAGTCGTCGGTCTTGTCTTCACCGTATTGGTTGTTCCAATGCAGCTTCCAGCCGGTGTATATATTTCCGGTGGCAGTCAGATCGCCCTTGAGCAGCGGATAATAACCTGCCGCGTTGTTATCGCCAGCGGCTGAACTGATTAAGCTTTCCATCTCGGTCTTGGTGTAGTCAAATACCCACTGTCCGTCCACCAGAGGGGCCTCAGGCATGGCGTCGGAAAGGTATTCGGCGCCGTTTTCCAGTTGCTCTTTACCGGGATCGTAGACAATATGATACACCGGATGGGGACTCCATATCGCATAGACATAAGCGCACATAAAGCCTTTGTAATCGTAAGGAGCCTCTTCGGAATACAGCGCGTTAATACACGAATATTGGGGTACAGCGGGGCCGATATGGTTGCGGTGAAGCAGGCCGTTGAGTCCCTGCGTTTCAACCTTGTAATCCGGGTCAGTGCTCCACCCTGCGAAATACCATCCCTCACGCTTCGGCACGGCGGCCTGGAACACCGCGGTGGCGGGACTGCCTGTAAATCTCCGTTCTTCCTTAAGCGGCGTATATTCAAAGGCAGGCATGTTGGTCACGTTGTTCCCGTTAGGGAGGAATTTCACCGCAAACTGCGGTTTCCACACGGCGGATAGCAGGAATTCGTTGTCAACTACATCGTTGAACCAGGTGGGATAAATTTTGAAAGAACTGTCCGGTTTGTCAACGGAGTAAAAGCCTCCGCTGGGCATTTCGGTGGATTCTCTGATGTAGGTGAGCTTCCAGCCGGTGAAAATATATCCCTTGGCGGTCAGATAACCGCGATGAAGCGGATAGCCTTTGTTTTCGGCAATGTCAGAGTTCAACTGCGTCTGCGTAATCACCTCTTCCCAGACCATTGCTTCGTCTTTCACTCCGGTATATTCGCCGACAAACGGGTCATTGTCCAGCCCCTCTTCGTTTGCGTCATAGAGGATGTAATACGCAGGCTCATCGCTCCAGACCGCATAGAGGTCAGCGCGCAGAAAACCCTGATCGGTATCGTTGTAATCGGCGGCGGTGAAGGCGTTTTTGTAAAGGGTCACATTCTTGACGCCCTTGACGAAGTGCTCGCCGGTCGTACCGTATTGGGCGAAGTCATAGTCCGGATCGGTACTCCATCCGACGAGGTATTTGCCCGGTTTTGTAGGCACAACGCTCGGTTTGAATACCTTTCGTCCGCTGACAAACGCCTTTTTCTGCACGACAGCGCTTTCACACAAGAGACTGTCCCCGTCGTGGAACGCTACTTTGTACTGAGGATCCCAGTTGGCGGAGACAAAGAATTCCAAATCAGGACATTCAGAAGCCTTGATCCATTCTGTGTAAATTCCGTATTTTCCCCCTGAGAGCCTGTAGTCATGGTTGGCAGTTGTTCCGTATCCGCGTGTATAGGTGAGATGCCAGCCTGTGAATTGATAGCCCTTTGCCGCGAGTACAACATCCTTGTCGAATTCGTAGTACATGCCCGGAATATCTCTGGCCTCTTCCTCTGTCAGACGAACCGTCCACGGGTCAGGCTCCTTCTTGCCGGCAACCGCGCCGAGATATTCGATGGAGGGATAAGTTTCTCCGTCGGCGTTCTCGTCAAAATAGATGCTGTAGACCGGCTTGGCGCTCCACACCGCGTAAAGATCGGTACGCAGATAACCTTCGTCCATATCATTGTGCTGGGGATTGCTGCACGCTGATTTCGGCACACTGGGGCCGAGGTGATTGCGGTGAAGGACAAGATTGATGTCGTCCCTGTTAGTATCTACGTCAAGATCGGATCTCGTGCTCCAACCCACAAAATAATATCCTGAGCGCTTCGGCGCATGTGCACGGAACACCTTGGTACCGGTACCGCGCCAGTTCTTGTATTTTACGATACCGCTGTATTTCGGATCGGGCATTTCCGACACTTCGGAAAGGTGCTCTTCATCCACTCCTTCATGGTAAAACACTTCGTACTGCGGTTCCCATGCGGCGTAAAGCTCAAATGCCATATCCACGCAGTCACCGCGGTCGAACCATGTGCCGTAAATACCGTAGTTGCTGCTGAATTCTCCGTTGTTGTTGATGCGGTACTTATAAGGGCCTGAACGCCGCTTGCCTTCCGGGCTGTCATTTTTGCGGTAGTAGTACATATCCCAGCCGACGAATTGATAGCCCTTTGCCTGCAATTTATTGTGCTTGAGAGGATAATAATAACCTCTGCCAAATCCGGAGGCAACGTCTTCCTCGATAATATCCTCCCACTCGCCGTCTTCATTTTGTGGAAGTGTACTGAGTTCGTCCTCACCGTTGAGGGCGTAGTCCCTGACATAATCATCCGCGGAGGGTTTGCCCTCGCCGCCGAGATTTGTGTTGTATTTGAGCACAAATACTCTCCGAGGTTCACAACGTGCTTTGAGATAGGTCACTGTCGGTTCTCCCGCGGCGCCGTTTTTTCCCTTGAACCAGCCGTCAAAAAGTCCCACCACGCTGTCCGCGTCGGTGACATTCAGGGAATTGGTATGATTCAGCTCATACCGTCCGGGGAATGTGGCTGTGTCAGGCAGAAAAAGAATCTTTTCCTCATCTGTTTCTGTGCCGTTTAATTTGCGCGTAAAGGTTTTTACGTCCCAGCCGCGGAAGATGTAGTAATCAGATTTCAACAGGCCGTTCTTTACGCGAAGATAGGAGGATGTTCCCGATGTAAAGTATCTGCTGCTGTCATTAATGTCGTCCTCGTCAAGGATTTCTGTCCATGTTCCGCTGTCCGCGTTCCACATTCCGTCGGTGAGCAAAGCGTCGTCCTTACCGAGGTAGCTGCCTTGCGGGTAATCGTCCTGCTTGAAACCGGGACGGTTCAGCTGATAAATGAACGTATGAGTGTACAGCGGCTCCCACACAGCGTACAGTCTGGCGTAGAAGTATCCACCGCTTGTTTCGGAATAAGTGGGTGTAATACAGCTTGTTCCGTACACTCCGACGTAACCCGCGCTGGTATCCGACAGAATTTGACTGCTGCCGACAGCCGCGCCGGAATTGGTGCTCCACCCTCTGAAATTGTACTTCTGGCGCAAGGGGGTGGTATATGGTATGGCTTTTCTGGTATCGGTTTCTACCTCATACTTCCAGTCACCGGATTTGTTTGCCGTGTAAATACTCGAAATCTCCGGGTCAGGAAATGCCGTTACGCTGTCAATCTTGTCGGCAGTAACATTTCTGTCAAAAATAACGGCTCGCTGCATATCCCATCTGGCTTTGAGAACAAAAATCATATCGCCCTCTGATTCCACGAACCATGTGGAATAAATGCCGTACCTGTCTTCGGCTTTTGTGACATTGTAGGTAGCCGAGCCGGCCTGACCGTAATTCACGCCGGCATACGTAAATAGTTTGTCCGGATCCGTCTTGGTTTCACCTTTTTTGCGTGAATAGTACTTCATGCTCCAGCCCACGAATTTATATCCGTTGGCGGTAGAAGACCGTTTTTCAGCTTGAAGTACTTTCCGCCCGAAATATAATACATATCGTCGGTCATTTGGTTCTGATAGATGCTTTCTGACCACTGGCTTCCGTTGACTGCCAGAGTGTCAAAAGCCTCATCGGTTGCTTCTCTGAATGAGCCGACATAGTAATTCGGATAAACCGTTTCGCCGATCTTCTGCGCGCTGCGGAGACCATCGTCATTCCGGTCGTAGATGAAGGTGTATTTGTTGTACTTATGCCATCTGGCTCGTATCATAATGGTCGAATCCATACCGTTGTCAGTGGTTTCGGTAATCCAGCCGGAGGGAATCTTGAAATCTCCGCTTTTTTCGGAGCCGTCAACCGCACCTGTCCGGTTTTTGATGTACCCTCCTTTGAACTGATACCCCTCTGCGGAAATGGGCACAAGCTGATAGCCGTCGGTAAGATTGTCATAGGTGATGCTTATGGTATTATCAGAATCAATTCCCTCGGGCAGACCGCTTACAGGTTTTGTCAGCTGGTCGGTTCTGCTGCCGTCGATGTCATAATTCACGTCATAAACAAATTTGTAGGTGAGCGGAGTCCATTCGCCGTATACTTTCAGCACCTTATAACTGCCTGAAAATTCTGACGGAAATGCGGAAAGAGGTATCGAAGCGGATTTTGTCCCATCCTGCGCAGTGCTCCATCCGGTCACCTCATAGCCGGATTTGGAGTCTTTATTTATAAATGAATAAAGATCTGTGCCGGGGGCATCCTTCGGCCGCTGGAACCTATCCATAAAGGAATAGCTGGTCTGATAGGTGCCGTCGTCCTTTTTGATATAATAATAAACCTCATATTCGATGTTCCACTGGGCATAAAGCGTCGTATCTGAACGAAGCGTAGTGACAGGGCCTGTTTCATTACCGTAAACTGTTCCGCTGAAACCGGAATCTGTGTTCCACCTCAGACGGTATTTATCGTATTGCGCGTTTCCGGTGCGTCCTGTCGCTAACAAAAGTGCTGACTTATCCATCAGATAAAATTTCTGCGGATCAACTTTTTCCTTTTTGGAATATTCCGGGGAAACCGTCTGGTCGATATAGATAATCTCGATTTTCGGCGTCCATACAGCATAGAGTTTAACTTCCCATGCGCCGTCGGTGTAGGAACTGCATCCCGTGGATGTATTAAACCAGCTGTATTCTATGTCATTTTCGGTTGTATATGGCAGATCTGACAAAGCGACAACTTTCGCCCCTTTGTCCGACGAGTCAAGAATCCATACTACAAAGGCATAGTTATTCAGGCTGGAATGAGTGGGATTCGTGATGCCAAAAGAGTTGTGACTGGTGCTTTGGTAGTCAATTTTAAACTCCGTGGTGGTATATTGATTTTTTTCGGAAATATACACGGCACGGCAGGACTGTTGCCAATAGGGAGTCAGATTGAGCACATAGACGTCGGTATCTCCCTGACGGGTGAATTTGCTTGTCGGAACGGTAAAGCTGCCGTCTGACGGGGTGTACCAATTACCAAAACCCGAGCCGTAACGCCACGCGTAAAAACTGAGTCCTTTCTTGGTAGTGGTCGGAATCGTAGAGAATGTTACATTGTCTCCGCTGGCTGTCACTGTCTGTGACGGCAGAGCGTTATATTCTTCATCTACATTTACAGATTCATCATCGGACAGCGTGTAAGTGATGATATATGTCTTGTCTCCGCCGGCAAATACATTGACTGAAATCAGACTGCCCGCAAGCAGAGTGGCAAACGCGGCCAGCATTGCCATCATTGCAAACAACTTGCGCTGCACACCAACGGCAATCAGATTGCCGCGACCCTTGGTGCTTTCTCCACATGGGTGTTTTCGTCTTTCACTGCTCATAAAGATACCTCCGCACTGAAAAAATGTTGAATATAGAAAATAAACATAACAAATTTAACACTTTCTTGTGATATTATAACATATAGAACTCAACAAGTAAATAGATATTAACCTTTTTCGCAGATGATTTTCCATTAAAAAATATAGTAATCCTTTGCAAATTGTAAAAAATACTATAAAATAATAACGTAGAAAAGAAACCCAAGGGAGAAAACAGAATGGACAATCATTTGCAAACAATCGTTAAACCCTTGCAGAAATGGTATGAAACTCATCGAAGAGAATTGCCGTGGCGACTCGATAAAGATCCCTATCACGTATGGGTGTCGGAAATTATGCTCCAGCAAACCCGTGTGGAAGCAGTCAAAAAATATTACACGCGCTTTATAGAAATACTGCCTGACGTGCGAAGTCTGAGCGAAGTACCGGAAGACAGGCTTCTCAAGCTGTGGGAAGGACTGGGTTATTACAGCCGCGCAAGAAATCTCAAAAAGGCGGCCGAAAAAATTATGAGCGACTGCGGCGGCATATTTCCCGACACATTTGCTTCCCTGATGAAATTGCCGGGCGTGGGAGAATATACGGCAGGAGCGGTCGCGTCGATTTGCTTTAATCAAAAAGTGACCGCTGTGGACGGCAATGTACTGCGGGTAGTGGCCCGTGTCACAGGCAGCCGGCAGAATGTGCTGCTGCCGGAGGTTAAAAAGCAGATGCAGGCGCAGCTGCAAAAAGTATTGCCGGACGATGCGGGCTCCTTTAATGAAGCGATCATGGAACTGGGGGAGACAGTGTGCCTGCCTGGCAGCGCTGCTAAGTGTGTGGAATGTCCGTTGCGCGGCGTATGTACGGCATACAGGGACGGGCTGACCTCGCAGCTTCCCATGCGTGTCAAGCGGGTGAAACGCAGACAGGAGCAACGGACAGTGTTCCTGCTGATAGCCGAAGACGGCAGAACGGCTGTCGAAAAACGACCGGATAAAGGCTTGCTTGCGGGAATGTACCAACTTCCCAATGTGGAAGGCTTCCTCACGGAACAGGAAATCTGTGCCACAGCGGAAGCATGGGAAATGCAAGTGTTGGAAATTACCTTTATCAAAGAGTCAAAGCACGTTTTTACCCATCTCGACTGGCTTATGAAGGGCTATCAGGTAAGAGTTGCCTGTCCGGCGGGAAGATTTTTGTGGGTAACACCGGAGGAATTGCAGGAGCAGTATGCCCTTCCCACCGCCTTGAAGCCTTTTGCGCCATTACTGACAGCGCGACAAGACGAAGATAACAATCTTTCCAATCAACGCTGATACTAATTGTCTACTTTTGATTGATAATTAGTATGAGTACCCTTCATGCTGAATTGTATACCATGACAAAACCCGCGCCAAAATAGTGCCAATCGGAGTGGTTGCTACAACCGTTATCAAAGAAAATCCACCAACACAAAATACCGCCTTCTTCCCTCTCATTGGGTTGAAGGCGGTATTCCGTGTTCAATTTGTCTCCATCTTGGTTTCGACTGCCTCGGTTTCGTTTGTTTCCGCTTCCATGGCAGAAATATTTGTCCTGTCGCGGAACAAAGCCGCCATACCGGCGGGAACCGCAAGCATCTTGGTATGCAGGAACCTAAAGATATCTGCCTCATACACTATCAACAACAACGACAGCAGAAACAGTATCCACGCAAAAACAAGACTGCTGATGCTGGTATTGTCGCCGGTGTTGGGCGTGTCGATGCCGCCGGGTACGGTAAAGGTCGCGGAGGCGCTTTTGCCGGAAATAAGCGACACTGTCAGCGTATAGGTGCCCGGCTTAAGTTCTTTGAGAAGGCTGTTCTCGATACTGAGCAACAGCGAACCGTTCTCCGCCTTGTATTCACCGTCCACGAGAACGCGTTCGGGAAAATTGTCGCCTTTGAGTGTTGCTTCCTTGAAATCGCTTTTGTAGTCATATTTGTCTGCGGTGTCCTCGATAAACCTGAAGGTAAATTGAACCGCTTGATTTTTATAGTTCTGCTTGTCACCTTTGATTACCATTAATGTCGCTGTGGACGGATCGATGACATTCACGGTGCAGGAAGCGGTAAAACTGCCGTCTTCAGTGATGACGGTTATGACAGCTGTGCCTGTTCCTACCGCAGTTACCTTACCGTATTGGTCAACGGTGGCTACAGTATCGTTGCTGCTTGACCATGTTACCGTCTTGTTGGAAGCGTTATCGGGATCTACGGTTGCGGTAAGTGTCTGAGGCGCGTTGCCAACGGTCATAAAAATGGTGGTCGGTGTAAGGGATACTTTTTTGACGGGTTGTGTCACGGTGACGTTGCAGGTTGCGGTGAAGCCTCCGTCATTGGTGGTGACGGTAATGACAGCCGTACCTTTGGCAATCGCCTGAACCACACCGTTCTCAACCTTCGCGACAGTATCGTCGCTGCTTGACCAAATTATTGTCTTATCCCCCGCGTTGTCAGGAGATACAGTTGCGGTCAGTGTCTTAGGTGTGTCGCCAACCTTCATGGAAAGCTCGGTTGGATCAAGCGTAACGCCTGTGACCGGCAGCGTGACGGTGACGGTGCAGTCTGCGGTGAAACCTCCGTCGTTGGTGGTGCAGGTAATGATCGCCGTACCTTTGCCGACTGCTGTCACATTGCCGTTCTGGTCAACGGTGGCGACGCTCTCATTGCTGCTGGACCAGGTGACGGTCTTGTCGGAAGCGTTGGCGGGAGTTACGGTCGCGGTAAGCGTCTTAGGCTCGTCGCCGACCTTCATGGAAAGCTCGGCAGGTGCAAGTGTAACGCCCGCGACCGGGGGAGTTACAGTGACAGAGCAGGTTGCGGTGAAACCTCCGTCTACGGTGGTAACGGTAATCGTCGCCGTACCCTCCGCAACGGCGGTGACTACCCCGTTGGCTGCTACCGTCGCGATGGAATCGTCGCTGCTTGACCACGTTACCGCTTTGTTATTCGCTTTTTCAGGAGTAACTGTTGCGGTAAGGGGGGAGGTATCTCCAACCGTCAATTGAATATTACTCTTGTCGAGGGTAACGCCGTCCGCATTGGGAAAGTAGGTAGATACTTGCAGCGTATATGTTGTGTCATTGTGGGAGATTTCTCTTTCTACCCAATATCTTTCAGTTGTTGTGTAGGGATTGGTTGCATAATTCCGAATACTATCGACATATAAGCCCAGCGCATGCGTATCGGGGCAATGAAGGGTAACGCCGCTTTCCAGGACGTCATTGACGTGCAGATTGGTTACCTCTACATATTCTCCGCCGGAATATGTTTTCGCATACGCGGTAATACCAAACGCCGGAACAAACGCGACCATCAGCATAAGGCACAGCATCGCAAAAACAGATTTAACGAGTATCTTCATAAGTATTACCTCCTACTGGATAATATAGCAATCAAATTAATTAGCAAGATACGAAGCAGGACTTAAACCAGCCCAAGCAATCAGAAGGA
>ONWI01000225.1 GCA_900321515.1 uncultured Eubacteriales bacterium
CCTGGCGGGTCAAGGGCAGAGCCCTTGCAGGGTAGTTTTTTCGCTTTTCAAGCGGAAAAACAGGGGCAGAGCCCATCGCTGCAACGCAAATCAGGCTTAGGCGCCACCGATAAAATACCTTATCCAAATTTTCCTGACCACGATTTACGTCTATTTTCGTGAATGATAAAGACGTGCAACTATAATTGAGTCCAAAATTGATTTCCGTGGTAAAACGCGGTCAGAGCTTGCTGTGGGATTCTGCGACAAGCTGTTTAATGTCGTATTCGAATTGCTCAGCCCCGTCGTCCTTCGCCGCGTATATCAGATATTCAATATTACCTTCCGGACCCTTGATCGGAGAGTAATCCAACCCTATTATTCTGAACTTGTTCTCATACATAAGGTCAATAATCTTGCGGATTACCTCGCAGTGTATTTCCGGTTCACGGACAACGCCTTTCTTGCCGACCTTGCCTTTGCCTGCTTCAAACTGTGGCTTGATAAGGCACATAATCTCGCCGCCGTCCTTGAGGAGCTGACGCACGACCGGAACCACGAGCGACAGTGAGATAAAAGAGACGTCCACGCTTGCAAAGTCAAGCAGATCATCAATCTGTTCGGGAGTGACATAACGGATGTTTGTACGTTCCATATTAATCACTCTCGGATCGTTGCGCAGCTTCCACACGAGCTGTCCGTAGCCGACGTCAACAGAATAGACTTTTTCAGCGCCGTTCTGAAGCATGCAGTCAGTAAAGCCTCCATGAGAAGCGCCGACATCCATGCAGATTTTATCCTTTAAATCAATACCGAATACCTTAACCGCCTTGTCAAGCTTCAGCCCGCCGCGGCTGGCGAATGGCAGCTTTTCACCGCGGACTTCTATCTTGGCATCCTGGCGTATCTGAGTTCCGGGCTTGTCCTCCTTCTGATTGTTTACAAAAACTATGCCTTCCATAATCATTGCCTTTGCCTTTTCGCGGCTGTCGGCAAGCCCTGCCTCGAATACGGCGGTATCGAGTCTTATTTTATCGCTCAAATTATTCCGTCCTTTCCGCGTCATGCGGATATATTTCCGTTATTGTTTCATACATTCCCTCGGTGTCGAGCCTGAACCTGGCAAGCAAAGAATTGACCGGGGCGTGAGGAACAAAACTGTCGTCAACGGCGTGCAGGACAAATCTGCCTCTCCAGCCGTTTTCCGAAAGAAGCGCGCAAAAATCCTCCCCGACGCCTCCGTGTTTGATGCCCTCTTCAAAAAAGACAATGGCGCCGTAACCGGAAGCTGTTTCTATTGCCTCCTGTGGAATCGGCTTGACAAGTCCCAGCTTGAGCATATCGACCTGAAAGTTCTCCACGCGGAGTTTTTCGACAGCCTGACAGAGATTGCCGAATATCCTGCCGTAGGTAACAGCAAGAATTTTTCCGCCGGTGCCCAGTAAGTCGCAATCGTTGCCCTCGGCTGCAAAGCTCTCGGGCTTATATTTTTCAGCACCTCTGGGATAGCGCACTGCGGACGCTCCGCTGTAAAGATACATGCTCTTGTAGAGCATAGGCTTCATCTCGCTGAAATACGCCGGGCAATAAATGCGGATATTGGGAATGGTGCCGAGCATAGCCGTATCAAAAAGCCCCTGATGGGTTTCTCCGTCCTCTCCGACGATACCCGCCCTGTCCACGGCGAATGTCACATTGAGATTCTGAATGGCAACGTCGTGTATGAGCTGGTCATAACCGCGCTGAAGAAAGCTGGAATATACCGCGAATACAGGGCGCATTCCATTGGCAGCCATTCCGGCGCAGAAGGTAACGGCGTGACCCTCGGCAATACCGACGTCAAAGAAGCGTCTGCGGTAGGTTGAGGCGAAATCGCTTAGCGCGGTGCCTGATTTCATCGCGGCGGTAACAGCGCATACGGTTTCGTCCTCGGCAGCGAAATCGCAGAGGCACTCCGCAAATACATCCGAAAAAGTCGTACTGCCGTGTTTCGGCTCGCCAGAGTCAATGTCAAAACCGGATATTCCGTGAAATACCTTAGGTTTGAGTTCGGCAGGCTCGTAGCCCTTTCCCTTAACAGTGCATACATGAATCAGCACCGGTTTGTTGTTCATGGATTTTGCGACGTTGAGTGTGCGTTCGAGCAGCTTTTCGTTGTGTCCGTCAACCGGACCGATGTACAGAAAGCCCATATCCTCGAAAATCGTGCTACGGCGGTGAAGAATGGCGCCCTTCAACGCTTTTTTGGAGCGGAAGAAGAGGTTGTTGATTTTGACGCCGATAAAAGGAACCTTCTGCATAGCCTTGGAAATTTTGGTCTTTACGCGGATATATCCCCTGCGGGTGCGTATTCCCGCAAGATATCGCGCCATGGAGCCGACGTTTTTGGATATCGACATCTTGTTGTCGTTCAGAATGACAATTACCCGCTCGTGCATCCGCCCTAAATTATTCAGGCCCTCGTAGGCCATTCCTCCGGTCAGAGCACCGTCGCCGATTACGGCGACAACGCAGCCGTCGTCGCCCTTAAGTTTTTTGGCGGCAGCCAGACCGCTTGCCGCGGATATCGAAGTGCTGCTGTGTCCGGCGATCATCGGGTCATGTTCGCTTTCCGAAGGCTTCGGGAAGCCGGACATTCCTCCCTCCGTGCGCAGAGTGTGGAATTGCTCCCTGCGGCCTGTAAGCAGCTTGTGGGTGTAGCACTGATGCCCCACATCGAAAACAAACTGATCGTGCGGCGAATCGAAAACGCGGTGCATGGCGACTGTCAGTTCGACAACGCCTAGATTGGAGGCTAAATGACCGCCGTTCTGTGAAACCGTTTCGATAAGCCGTTCTCTTATCTCGGCGCAAAGCCTGTCGATTTCCTCTCTGCTGAAATGTTTGATGTCAGCGGGGGAGTTTATCGTATCCAATAAGGATTCAGACATTAGATATTTACCACCCTTACAGTGTTTTGGTCATGCGTTCCCGAATGATTATGGCACTGGAATAATAAGCGGAACAAGAATGCCGGTCATCACTCCGCCCACTACCTCAATAGGCGTATGTCCGAGCATTTCTTTGAGTTCCTTGAAATCGGGATCCTCGTCATCTTCTGAGTTGATCATGGAGTCCTTTCTCATCTGATTGATAATCTTGGCGTGCTCGCCGGCCTCGTGTCTGACTCCCATAGCGTCGTAAATAACTACGGCAGCAAGCGCGACGGCAATCGCGAAGAATGTCGAGCCTATGCCTTCAAATCTTGCGCAGGAGATAACGAGCGCTGTGACAGTTGCCGAATGGGCACTGGGCATTCCGCCTGCGCCGGAGAGACGTTCCAGTTTAATTTCGTGGTTCAGGAAGTAATTGATAATAAACTTGAATATCTGAGCGGTTGCCCACGAAGAAAGGGTGCATACCAAAACATAATTTTGAAGCAGTGCCGTAATTGTTTTCATTGCCGCTTACCTCCGAGATTATTTAATCCTGCGCGCGAGCATTTCGGCAAATCTCGCGAGGAATTCAGCCTTTTCGCCGAGAGGAGCGACAGCTTCTACCGCAAGAGCGGTGTGTCTTGCGGCTTCCTCTCGCGCCTTTTCGAGCCCAAGCAGGGAAACGTAAGTGGATTTGGCGTTTCCAATGTCGCTTTCCACAGGTTTGCCGAGCACCTCCGCAGTGCTTGTAACGTCGAGAATATCGTCGGTTATCTGGAACGCGATACCTATATTTTCGGCGTATCTGGCTGCGATGTCAATCATCCGGTCGTCTCCGTCGGCGGCGATAACGCCCATAACGCAGGCTGCCTTTATGATTGCGCCGGTTTTTCCGGAATCCATCACACGAAGCCGGTCAATGCCGACATTCTTACCCTCGTTTTCCAGATCAATCATCTGTCCGCCGACCATGCCGGCGGCTCCGCAAGCGTGAGCAAGAGTACATGCCGCCCTGACGGTGAGATCAGGACGGAGATTGCTTCCCGAAAGCATTGTCTCAAACGCGAGCGGCTGCAGAGCGTCGCCGGCGAGCAAAGCGTTGGCTTCTCCGAATTTCACATGGCATGAAGGCTTGCCTCTGCGCATGTCGTCGTTGTCCATGCAGGGCAGATCGTCGTGAATAAGCGAATAGGTATGTATCATCTCAACGCCGCAGGCAAACGGCATTGCGTCCTCCGGATTTCCTCCGGCCGCCCGGCAGAATTCCAGAGCGAGAACCGGTCGTATTCTCTTGCCAGCGTCCAGAAGGCTGTAGCGCATGGCTTCCAGCAGCAACCCGTGCATTGAACCGCAATTGGCGGTGTATCTGTCCAGTGCGGCTTCGATTTCAGGCAGCCATTCGTCCTGCCTTTCCTTAACAATGTCACTCATTTCAGTTTTCCTCCTTTTCCTCGGTTGAATAGCTTTCTTTAGAAAGCACGTTTACCTGCTGCCGCGCGTCCCTGAGCTGCTGTGTGCAGTATGCCGCAAGTTCCGCGCCTTCCTTGTAAAGTTCGAGAGATCTGGCAAGTTCCGCCTCGCCGTCCTCAAGCTGATTGGCGATTTCTTCGAGACGAAGCATAGCCGATTCAAAACTCTCGGGTTTATTTGATTTGGTGCTCATATTACTTTACTTCCTCAAATGATGTTTTTTCCACACGGCAGTCAGTGCTGCCGTCGGCAAATTGAATAGTAATCAGGTCGCCACCGGAAATGCTTCTGACCGAGGATAACAGCTTGCCGTTACTGTACGCGACCGAATATCCCCTTGCAAGCACGGCGAGGGGATTAAGAGCGGCGAGCCTGGACGCAATCTCCCTGAGATCGGAATCTTTGGAATTGAGCCGTTCGTTTACGGAGTTTTCCATGCGTGAGACGACGTCGTCAAGCTGTCTGCTCTTGATTTCGATAAAGTTCAGCGGGTTTTTCATGCACTGCAAATTCATTACAGCAGCAATTCCGGCTTCTCCGGCGGCAATTAATCTTTCCATCGCGGCGGCAGATTTTGCCCTGTAATTGTTCAGGTAATTCAGAACGCCTGCGCTATCGGGAACAGCAAGTTCCGCCGCCGCCGAAGGCGTGGGCGCGCGCAGATCCGCGACAAAATCGCTGAGCGTGAAATCCGTCTCATGTCCGACAGCCGAAATCACAGGTATCTGCGAATCAATTATCGCCTTGATGACCTCGACGCTGTTGAACGCCCACAGATCCTCCATAGAACCTCCGCCGCGCCCAATTATCACAACGTCGCAGTCCGCGTTGCGGTTGGCGGCGTAAAGCGCCGCGGCAAGCATCGCAGGAGCGTTTTCTCCCTGGACCTCGGATGGGTAAAGGTCAATTTCGGCAAGCGGATAACGTCTGCCGAGGATATTCAGAATATCGCGGACAGCCGCTCCGGTAGGGGAGGTGATAACGGCAATTTTCCGCGGGAACTGAGGAATCGGCTTCTTACGGGAAGGATCGAGATATCCCTTTCTTTCCAGAGCGGCCTTGATTCTTTCATACTGCTCATAAAGAGCTCCAACACCGTCGGGCTGAATGCTGTCCGCGATGATCTGATACTGTCCCGAAGGTTCATACACCGAAATCCTTCCGTGAACCAGCACGCGCATTCCGTTCTCCGGCAGGAATGTCAGCGTGCGGTTCTGCCATTTGAACATAGCCGCCGACAGCGCAGAACCCTGATCCTTGACAGAAAAGTAATAATGCCCCGAGCTGTGGCGCTTGAAATTCGAGATTTCGCCTGACACCGTGACGTCGCGGAGAATGCCATCGCCGTCCATCAGGCCCTTGATGTATTTGTTTATCTGACTTACAGAAAAAACTTCCAAATTTATCCCTGCCAATTTTATGAAATTAGCCGATTGTAAAAGTTGGAAATGTCGGAAATTCGGGGCTTGCGCATTTTAAGCCTGAGCTTTTTTCTCCAGCCGGGAGGGACGGATTTGGATTTTTACGATTTCGGTATTCGCCCGACCTC
>ONWI01000224.1 GCA_900321515.1 uncultured Eubacteriales bacterium
GGAGATAATGACCCTTGCCGAGCTTATGCACGCGAGAATCATAGACGTCACATCTGCCTCGCTCACACTGGAACTGACCGATACGACAGCCCGAACAGAGAATTTCATTTCGCTTATGCGACCTTTTGGAATTAAGGAGCTTGTTCGCACGGGTATCAGCGCTATTGAACTCGGGGCAAATACAACCAAGAAGTAATTATATTGATTAAGAGCTCTAAACAGGCTCTAAGGAAGGGAGCATTGGGAATGAAGACCATAACAATTGACCGAACGTTTGGAAGCGGAGGACGCGAGGTGGCTCTGAGAATATCAAAAAAGACCGGAGTACCTTTTTTCGACAACGAAATCATACTGAAAGCTGCGGAAGATTTCGGCGTCGACGTAGGCGTTCTGAAAAACTATGATGAGCATTACGTAGGCAGCCTGATCTACAATCTGTCCATGTTCCCTGCCAATCAGGATTTTGAATCCTCCGCTGTTTACCGCACATATTTCGCGGTGTCGGAAACGGTGCGCAGACTGCGCGGTGAATATGACGGCGGCATCTTTATCGGACGGTGTGCCGATGTTATCCTCGAAGGTCAGTGTCCGCTTGTCAGGACGTTTATTTATTCCTCGTCGATGGAAAAGCGCATTGAGCGCACGCTGAAACAGGAGGACGTTTCAGACGAAAAGGCTGAAACATTCATACAGCGCAAGGATAAGCAGCGCCGTAATTATTATCAGTTTTTTACCGATAAAAAATGGGGCTCGCCCACCAATTACGATATTATGCTCAATACAGCTTCCATTGACTATGACGAATGCGCGGGGATCATCATAGCTCTGGCTGAAAAATAAACAGGCTCTTAAAGCTTCGGTCCGGACGGTGTTTCTGTCCGGGGCGAAGCATTTTTTTATCAAATGAATGATTCCTTTTTTCGTTGCGTATATATGGATTAAAACAACCTTACGGGAGGAATCTTTATGTTTATAAAAACCTTTAAGACGTCCAAGGCGGAGCTTGCCATATTGCTGCTGGGACTGCTTTGCTTTCTGGCAACGCTGTGGTATATTGTTTCATCAGCCTCGTCGGGCGGTACTTCCAGAACCTCGGCGAACAGCGTGACAGAGGTAAACCACTTTTTGGTGAATGCCCGGACAGCGGATGACCGGGTGGGTTTTCTTGCGCAGTTCGGATGGGAAACTGAGCCGGATCCGATTGATGTTCGGGAGGTGACTATCCCCGGTGTATTCGATGATGTGTACACCGATTACAATAACATCCAGAAGCCGCTGGGATTCGACCTGGAGCTGTTCAAGGGCTGCCGCGTGAAGAAATGGGAATATGCCGTCACCAATTATCCCGGAAATCTCCGCAATGTCAAGGCAACTATGCTGATTTACGACGGAAAGGTAATCGGAGGCGATATCTCCTCAGGAGGAGCGGAAAGATTCATTCACTCCTTTTTGCTGCCGACAGATAGTGCCGTCGATTCGCGGGAAGAATTGAAAGAAAATGAAACGGATACTCAAAATTCTGCCGCCTGATATGATATAATCCTGATTTTTTTGATAAAAAGATTGAAAAAAACTCCTTGAAATGATATAATTAATTTGTATGGAAAAATATAAAAATCCGACAGGAGTGATTCAATTGAAATGTCCGTACTGCGGTTATTCTGAGAGCAAGGTGGTTGATTCGCGGTCGACAGAGGACGGCAACAAGATACGCCGCAGACGCGAATGTATTCAGTGCGAAAAGCGATTTACAACGTATGAATATGTAGAGGCTGTCCCGATTATCGTCATTAAAAAGAATAAATACTGTGAGCCTTTTGACAGAGAAAAACTGCTTCAGAGTATGCTTCGCGCCTGCAAAAAGAGTGAGATCGACCTTAAAGCCCTTGAAAAAGCGGTTGATGAGATAGAAACGGTGCTGCTCAATTCTCCGACGCATGAGGTGACGTCGGTGCAGCTCGGAGAATACGCCCTTGAAAAGCTCATGGATATCAATCAGGTGGCATATGTCCGTTTTGCGTCTGTTTACCGTCAGTTTCGGGATATCGATACTTTTATGCGTGAGCTGAAAAAGCTGTCCAACAAGGATTCATAAGGAAGAGTCGGTATGGAAAGCATTATCGGAATAAAATTTGACACGGAGTCTGCCTGCGATCGTATAAAGTGCTGCTCCGAACTGTCAGCGTTTTTTTTCACCCAGCTCGTAGAAAATCATAAAGTTACCTATAGCCAGATACTATACCCCTATGCCGACGCGCTGTCGATCAGCGGAAATCCCGGCGCAAAAAGCACACGGATATTCGGCACACATATACTGCTTCGAGGAGTGGA
>ONWI01000275.1 GCA_900321515.1 uncultured Eubacteriales bacterium
CTGCGCTGGCAGCGGGCAAGCCTTGCGTGGAGATGACGAACTAAAAACCGCACTCACCTATTTCCGTGGTTGTATGATGAGAATATCCGCGGTTCCAATATCTATACCGACGCTCTCGAACAGATCCGGCAGTCGCTTTTGCAGTACCTCCAGGCGCTCAAAAATCAGACGGCGATGGCGATTCATCAGCAGGAAATGGCGTCGTGGGACAGAAGACAGCAAATCATCAGTGACACCCACAATTACACGATGAACGTGATGCACCAGATGAACGCCAACACCGCTGCCACGCACCAGCGTGTGGCGAATCTGCATTCCGAGTCGATCCGGGGCGTGAATACCTATTATACCGCGCGGCCCGGTTCCGGCGTTCCGGATGTAGTGGAAGCGGACGTGCGCTGGGATAATGTATATCAGAACACGGTGGATCCATCCATTTTCGTCGCGTCGGAATCCTATTGGCTTGAACCCGGCGTGGATTTTGAGCCGCTGATTAGAACCAACGGGCAATACTGACCGTACAAAAACAAGCAGTGATTGGCATTTCGTCCTGTCGCTGCATTTTATTGTGCGCCCGGCATGGGCAACGACGCGGCGGTGAAAGTCCGCTGAAGACTTGGCATCCAGACCCTTTGGATTGACATTAACAGCCCTTTTGCGTCTCATTGCACAATTTGCTGAATGGGATAAAAAACTATTTACAAAACTGTTGTTTTATATTAAAATAATGGTGTATAATGGCGTATTTTTAACAAGGAGGTAATGTTATGTTGAAAAAATGTAAGAAGCGGACGATTCGTATAGTGCTGCTGACAGGGCTGATGATAGCCGCGTTGACATGCATGGGCGTGTTCTTTGCGGTAAGCGCCGCGGAGGACAACGCAACATTGCAAAACAACGTTGAAAGTGAAAAAACCATGATTAAACCCGGTATGCCTTACGACGGAAGCTTCAGGAGCGAACTTACTGATCTGGAAAAGCAGATTTATGACGTTCTCTATGACCGGCTGATCATCCAAAAGAGCTTTGAAGATTTTGAAAATACCGTCATTTCTGACGAATTGATTCTTCAGGATGCAGATGAAACGAGTGATTCTCCCAAATTAAGATCATCAGTAGGCAGTGCATGGAGGGCATTTAATTATGACTATCCTGAGGTATATCTTACCACGGGACCCCAACTGAATTCAATCATAAACGATAATACCGTTGAAAGATCATGGTTCACCTTCAGAAAAGAATATTACCCCAATTCCTTCAGTGAGCTTGGACTCATACTGGACGGCATCAATCAGGCTGTCGATCTCATCAAATTGGAAAGAGAGTCTGATTCTCGCTATGACACGGTAAAAGCTATACATGACTATATCTGCCAGAATGCGGAATATGATTATGACGCGTTAACCCTCACATATCCTTGTGAAGCCAATACCCTGGCGCCTCTGTTCGGCGGCGGCAGCAGGGGAAAAATGTTTGTTTGCGAGGGATACGCAAGAGCGTTCAAAGTGTTATGCAACAGGCTGAATGTTCCTGCTGTTTTCGTGGACGGCCAAACTATCACTGGTCTTCATGCCTGGAACTATGTTCAGATGGAGGACAATGAATGGTACGGAATGGATGTTACATGGGACGACGATAACTCAGCTCCGTATTCCTACTTCCTCGTGGGCAAAAATACCTTCCCGCAAAACGATCCAAATACCTTTATCTTTTCTCATAAACCGAATGGTGATTTCTATTCATCTGAAAGCGGTAATTTTGGTTATCCGAAACTTTCGGATTATGAGTATGTGCCGTCCGATGCCGTTGAATTCTGGGGAGAATCCACGGAATACGGCCGGACTTTCAGCGGCATTGCGCAGATCGTCTTAAAATACAAGGGGCAGCTGCCGACAAACGCAACGGTGGATATTTATGTCAATAACGGGAACTATGGCACCTATCCGGTTGATGAGAACGGCTTTGTCACTGTGGATATCGATACGACAGAATTGAATCAATGGACCGATCTTGAGGTAAGGGCGGAATGCAACGGATTTCCGGTAAGAAGGGTATATAAATTAAATAACACGCTCCTTGAGTTTTTGAACTGGGAGAGTGAGAATCCCCTTTTCTCAGGAGTTTTTGAAATAAAATGCAAGGGGTATTCGACGTCAGATGTCACAAAGAAATCTTTGATGATATATTTAGACAGTGCTTATCAGAATAAGATTTATTTTAATTCCGACGGTATAGTCAATTACCCTCTCGACACAACCGTATTGACCAACGGTACTCACAAACTTAATTTTGTATTATTAAACTCAAAGGAAGCCCAAAATGATTCTATCAGAAAGACCTTCCGTGTTTACAATTCTGAAAGCGGAGAGCCATTCATCTTCTGGCAAGACTCCGCGAGACAGGGACGTGTGGTCGGTGAATACGCCGGATTTACGGTGAAGTATAACGGTGAAATCAATCAAAACTGCCTGTTCAACGCGTATATTGACAATCAGGCCGTACAGACCTATACCCCGAATAAAGAGAATATCTTGGACGCGTTCGACTCAGACGGCTTCTGTACCTTTTATATCGATGTGAGGGATAAGGCCGTCGGCGAACATACTGTCAGATTTGACCTGACCGACAGTCAGGGAAACACCGTCTCGCTGTCGAATACTATTACTGTCACCGACGGTTATTTTACCATTGCCAACTGGACGATGTATAATCCCATTTTCTTTAAGGAAGTACCTGTAGATTTTAAGAGATTATCCGATGATCTTGGCGATCAGTTTGAATTCAGCTATTCCTTTGGCGAGTTTTTTTCCACTTGGAAAACATGTCAGTCTCAGGACGAATACATTGCTAAGGTAAGTGCTGAAACCAATGAATTTGAAAACGAGGAAAATGTTGTTACCGGCATACTGAAAACAGCTGACGGAGTGATCGTGGAAAAATCCTATCCATACAGGATTAATGATAATTTTGGTTTCTACGGAAAATGTACGGCCAATAACGGTCTGGTCAGTACGATAGTAGAGCTTCCGGTGAAATACAAAGGTCAGATAACCGACAAGTGCAGCATCAGCGTCAAAGTCGATGAACAACCTGCGCAGTTCTGGTATTTTGGTTCCGATTCGATCACCTCTGCGTTTGACAAAAACGGCATTTGCAAACTGATGATTGACACAGGAACTCAGACTGACGGACGACACATCGTAAAGGCAGAACTCATAGATGATAACGGCAATATCCAGATCGCGGAACGAACAATTGATGTGACGAACGGTTATTTTGACTTTTGCAACTGGACAGAAGAGGTTGAGGTACAACCTGAAGTGAGTACGGAGTTCAGGTTTATGAATATCTCCGGAGAACCAATCGGCACATGCAAACTTTTAGCGAAGTTTGACTGTACCATTCCTATAAAAGTAAGTATCAGCACTACGGAGGATAATATTTTTATTGCCACAATAGACATATCTGACTATGAAAGGGAATATCACTTTGTGAAGGCCGTTTTTACGACCCCTTCGGGCGTCACGATTGAAAAGATCAGACGTTTTCGCACAGTTGACGCTGTTGAGCACGAACCACAGGTCTCGCTTGACAAGTTTTCGTTAAACATGAAAGTCGGCGAGAATGTAACCCTTCACGCGGAGGTAACCTATACAAGTCAGGCCGTTGCATGGACTTCATCAAACACAGACGTTGCGACGGTTTCCAATGGCACGGTTACGGCAGTCGGCGTAGGAACAGCGACCATCACCGCACAAGCAGGCAGCAAGAGCGCGACTTGCACCGTCACCGTGAGCGAACCGACGCCTGTATCCTATGATGTCACTCCGAATATCAATGGCGGCGCCTCAAAGCTTTATGAGCCGTGGGGACTTCGCTATTATGCTGTGTTTAACGGTGCGGATATAGACAAGATATCCGACAGGGGTATCGCTATTCTCAAAGAAACATATTATACAAGTGGTATGACACCCGAACAATTCTGTACCAACCAAAATGCAAATATCTTCCTCAGTTCAAAGAATGAGCTTGCGTTTGAGAATGCTACTTCTTCCAATCCGAACGGCAGATATTTCGCCACACTGACCAACGGTATTTATTCATATGATATAGGAGCGAAATATTATGTTGTTCCGTTTGCCGTCATGAATAACGGGCAGACGATCTACGGAACGATTAAAAGCAATTCGATGGAGAATATTCTCAAGGCCAATTTGAATCTGCCCACAATCACCAAAGAGGAAAAGGCAATTTGCACCTGTATTCTTGAGCTTAAAAAGAGTGTGGCGGCTCATTATCAGGCGGCAGGCGTTCCCGGCGCTTCGGTTGACATGAATATTCCCAGAGGAAGTTCTCAGTCAGCGGCAACTGTCAAAACCCCGGCAGAAACCGGAATTACCCCGAATGTGGTAGGCGGTGCTTCGAGATTGATCGAACCGTGGGGACTTCGTTACTTTTCCACCTATCCCGAGAGTGCCGATATCGCTCAAAAGGGCATGGTTATTCTCAGCGAAAAATACTATCAGTCGTCCTACAGCAGTTCGCCGGATAATATGAGACTGAACGCAAACGCATATGTGTTCCGCGACAGCGATGGCACCTTGATTAAACAGAGTGAAACCAATCGTTATTTTGGCACAGTTACTGAGGGCATTTCATCCAAGGATATTGCTGACGTTTACTATGTTGTTCCCTTTGTGGTTCTCAATGATGGCAGCTATGTTTACGGCACAGTCAAATCCAATTCCATGATGAAGATTATGAATGCAAATCTGAATTCTTCATCTGTTCCCGCGTCCGAAAGAGCGGTCAGCCAGGACATAGTTGATCTGTACAATGCTGTCAAAGCATACTATGCGGCTCAGTAATTGAAGACATTAAACCCCCAGCTATGCTGGGGAGAATTGAGTGAGCAGAGGCGGGCATATGGATAAAAACGCCTCCTATGATATAATAACAAAGGTGTCGTAAGCCAAAGTTAAAAATCATAGGAGGCGA
>ONWI01000222.1 GCA_900321515.1 uncultured Eubacteriales bacterium
GTGATTAAGGATTTTGCTCAGTTGGAAAAGTTGCTCACCGTTTGTCCTCAAGAAACCTTCGTGTTGTATAATAGCATTATCCGTAAAGCCGTGAATTCCGGTTCTGATCAGACAACCCTGTTTTAGGAAGTCGTCAAATTGATAGTTTTTTTCTTAGCTGGACCATAACCCGCTTGCATCTTTTTTGTTCAACCCTGCCAAAGCGGAAAATCCTGTCGATTTTTGTGGGCAGGATTTTTGCAGGATTTTTGCTTTGTATTATTCATTTTTAAGTTTTAAGTTATAAGTATCAACGACAGGATTTTCTAACTGAAGAATTAATAATTTTTCTCAATATATTTGATTGACAGAACATAATTAAAAGGGTATAATATAGTAAGAATGTTACTATATCAACAGGAGGTTGTATTATGAATATTCGTCCGTCTGCCGCAATCAGACAAAACTACAATGAAATAGCTGAAATGTGCAGAAAAACGGCTGAGCCGGTATTTCTGACCAAAAACGGTGAAGGCGATTTGGTAGTCATGGATATTGAAACCTTCAATCGCAGAGAAAAAATGCTCCGTCTGAGGGAGGAGCTTCTCTCCGTTGAAGAGGACAGACTGCATGGGAATACCGGTTGCACGCTTGATGAACTTGACAGTTATCTTGACAGCATTCTTAACGAGGCATAATATATGGAAGAACATAAGAAATACCGTGTGATAGTATCCGATAGAGCTAAACTCATGCTGGGAACACATATGAGTTTTTTGAAGCAAATAAACAGAGAAGCAGCTGTCTCTAAGAAAAAACAAATTATGAAGGCGTTGCGTTCTCTTTCAGAAATGCCTACCAGATACCCTTTCTTCAATGAAGAACCGATTCTTCCTAACAAATATCACAAAATGCATATTGAAAAATGGTACCTTGTTCTTTATCAGATACAGGATAACACCGTATATGTTGAATATATCTTAGATTGTCGTCAGGATCATAGCGGGATGGTCATGTGATGTGAGGTTCAATTTGAAGACATCAGCATAACCCACGTGCATCTTTTTTGTTCAACCCTTCCATACAAACAGTAAGCGAACACATCACCTTTATCAACGGATACTTGGTGCTGGCTGTTCGGTTATTTTCTTCTTCAAAATAAAAACAGGCTCATGCCCGGATTCATAATCGTCCGCAACATGAGTCTGTTTTTTTATTTTTCACTGCTTTTTTTAACCTTCATCATCCGGCGCTTAGTAACTGTGCAGAAATAATTCATACATTTCTATTCAAACACTTCCTTGAAGAACGCGAGGTTCTCGCAGCCGATGTCGCTGTAGGATGCTGAAAACAGGCAACTCATCACCGAATAGGCATTTTCGTTGACGCCTAAGCATTCCTTTATAATGTCTTCCGTCTCCTCAAATGACAAATCGTAGGATAGGCTCAGCGAATCCGCTTCAAGGGCAGCGCCGTTTATGTGTCCAAGCATTTTTTCCACAAGCTGCCGCGCCTGATCGTCGGTCCATCCCATTTCTTCCGATTCAATTTCTTTGGCTGTCCTGCCTAAATTATGCGTAAAGACTTCTTTAAGCTGCCGGTCCGCACTTTCGGATTGACGGAACAGCATGCGGTATTCCAGTCTTTTTCCGTCGGCGTCGAAGCAGTAAGCGGTTCTGTAGATGGCGGAGAAATAGTCGGGATAGGGATTCGCCGGCGTCCATGCGTCATCAGTGGTAACCGAATAATTGATCTGTCTGATATAGCTGTAATATTCCCGTGACTTATTGAAGCAGGCGTTCGTATTGATATCGTTTGACAGGTTGAATCCTTTCTTTCTGCCCAGCTTTTTGGCGGCTTTCTTCTTTATCACTTTGTCACTCACAGGGAATTGCTCCTTGTCAAACGTGATTGCTTCAGCCTGACGGAGAATCTTATCCGGTGTGCCTTTGAGGTTTTTGCAACGTCCGTAAAAGCTCCTGCCGGTGTCGGTGTTGTCTGACCTTTCAATCGTATCCTGGTCGTACCTTGCCATAAACCGGCAGAGCTTTCCTTCGTCCTCACACAACTGCTGCCCTGCCGCCCGGAACGGAAGGAGAGCACCGTCAATTTCTTCAGAAGAAAGCGAGATCGGGTAAGGGTGATATCCGGAGAAAAATTCGGGGGTGTCGTAATCGAAATACAGACAGATGTTCCCGTCTCTATCCAGCATGAATTTCTGTCCTGGCTTTATGCTCTTGAAAGGCGATACAAGCGCCAGATCGGGATAAGAACCGTATTCGCGGTTGTCTCCGTCAAATCCGGCTGTCATCAGGCATTTGTCGATATCGCGGTTGATCATTTCGATGTAGTCGGTGCCGGGGGGAAATAAGTCGCCGAGCGCAAGCTCTTTTCCCGTCGATAGATCAAAATTCATCGGAATCACATAGGAATAGCTGAACTCATTCGAGCCGTTTTCATCGCCGAACCACATATAGTATGTCGCGCTCACGCTGAGAATGTTGTTGCAGTTGAATTGGGGCGAAATATACATATGATACGTCCTGTTCAGGTTCCCGTACTGCTTCAGCTTCAATGAAATGCCGCGGTATGGCGGAGTGAATTCGTCTTTTTGCATTTCATCCATCGTGTTCTTTATTCTCCGGTTGATCTGATCCTCAACCGTCTGATTCTTAAGTCCATCGATCTCGAAATATTCGGCAAAGCATCCGCCGGGCACATCCATATCAATCGTCCGGATTTGAATCCCATTTACAATGACAATGCCCTTTTCATACAGACTTCTGTATTTTTTCCCGCTATCGTTTCCGCACCCGGAAGCGCACATGAAAAGCAGGGCGCAGGCTGTCAGCAGGCTTATGAATTTACATGCGGTTCGCGACATATCCGTTTTCCTCCGCTAACTTTGCGCCTTCTTCGCTCTGACACCATGCGATGATCTTCCTCACCACGCTGTCCTGCGGCGTGTCGTCGCGTATGACAATCTGCGACTGATTGATCATGGGGTAACTGCCGTTTGAAATGGTTTCGTCGGATGGAATTACGCCGTCCACGCCCAGCAGCTTGATCTGGTCGGTGTAGTGCATGCTCGATACATAATAGTAGTAGGAATAGCCGATGGCGCCTTTGGCGTTGTCGTAATGGGCGACCGCGTCCACAATCTCGCCCATTTCGCCTATGGAATACTCGGTGGGAGCCTGCATGACAGCCTCCTTCGGCAGCAGGAAGCGGTAAAGTCCGGTCTGACTGCCGGAACCTTCGTTGCGCTGGTAGGGGATGATCTCCACGTCGTCGCCGCCCAGTTCCTTCCAGTTTTTGACTTTGCCGCGGTAGATGTCCTGAAGCTGCTCTTTGGTGAGGCTTTTGACGGGATTGTCCTTGTTGACGAAGAAGACAAATCCGCCGTTCAATATGGTGTGGTATTCAAACTCAACGCCTGCTTCTCTGGCGGTGTTGACCTGTTCGTCCGATGGCATGGCGCAGAATATCATGTCCGCCTTGCCTTCGGTGAGATTCCGGTAGGCGGAAGGTGTGTTGCTGCAAAGCACAAGCGTCCTGGCTTCTTCAATATCCACATTCAGCAGTCTGGCGGTCATTGCCTCATAATAGGGCGCCAGTGCAAGCGCTCCGTCGATCACGGGAAGCTCTTCCTTGGTGAGGGTCAGCGAAGCGGCTTCATCGGAAGCGCTGACTGTTTTGTCCTCATTGTTTCCGCAGGCTGTGACGGCAATTGCTGTCAGCAGCAAGAGCGCAAGACAGAGAAGTCTTTTGGCGTTTTTTGCCGTTCTGGAATTTTTCATTGTACAAAACCGTCCTTTGCTAATAGTATAAATATCGCCTATTCCGGGCATATTATCCGGTGCCTGACTGCCGGATTTCACTTTTATTGTACCACGGATTGATTAAAAAATAAAGTATCAGGATAGGATTCCGCGAATATTTTGTCGAGGATAATATGGCTTACTGCCAGGCGTTTTTGTGCATACCATGGTAATGGGAAACAAAAAAAGACCACTCCCACTGCGATGTGTTTTTGTAACATCATCCTGTCTGGAATGGTCTTTTTGTTTGTGTTCAATTCCTCAGAGCCTGTTTACCAGGAGATTCAAACGTCAATCATCATTCGGCTTCATCTATCTGAACAAAATACATGTCATTTCCTGAATCTTCCTTATCGTCGGTCCAGCGAAGTGTGCCGCTCTTGATGATAAATGAGCCTGAGCCGTCCTTATAGACAACCTTTATCTTTTCCTTGCCGCTTTCGGAAAATGAAACTTCTGTACGGGTTGCGCCCTTCTTGCAAATCATGGAAGAAGACGCTTTGTCAAATTTGCAGTTATATGTCCACTGTGTGCTTTCCGATGCGCTGCTTGACCAGGTTACAGTAGCTATATAGCTGTTCTTCTTCTTTTCAAAGACGATGTAGCACCTGCCGGAGCTCCATGTGTGAAGAAAATAATTGTCGGCTGTCAGGTGTTCGTCAATGCCGTCACGCATGAAATGAAACTCGCCGTCCTGTCCTGACCAAAGGTCATTCTGTACGTCGTTTTCCTCGTCCTTGGCAAAAGATGCCCAGAATTCCCCCTCATTTGTTGTAAAGGTGTACCATACCGATTGGGAACCGTCGGGATGTTCCTCCAAATCGACCTTGACCGTTCCGCCGCCTTCGTCAAGGGTGTAGGTTCCGTCCTCTTTGACTGTCAGCACTCTGGGATAGACGGATACTTCGTTCCATGTGCCGACGATACCCTTGATTTCCAGGTTGGCGTTATCCGAACTGACTGTCCCTTTTGATTCGCCGCAAGCAGCCATCACAGTCAGCATCCCGAACAGAAGCAGACAAGAGAGAAGTTTTTTAACTGAGAATTGATTATTATGTGTTTTTTTCATGCAAGTGACTCCTTTGCATTTTTGGGGATTTAGCCGATTGTAAAAGTTGGAAATGTCGGAAATATTTAAGCCGGAGCTTTTTTTCTCCAGCCGGGAGGGTCGGATGTGGATTTTTACGATTCCGGTATTCGCCTGACCTCGTTTTATTTTCCGGTGCGTTTCGCTCGCTCGGCTCCGCCGAGCTTGTGGGGCGCTGCCCCACCGCCCCGCA
>ONWI01000219.1 GCA_900321515.1 uncultured Eubacteriales bacterium
ATCTATATAATCTGATGAGTGCCGAATGGCATACACACAGCGTGTGATATGTCATTCGGCTTTTTTGAGCCTGTTTAGGTAATCTAATGTACTCAATCGGCTTGACATTTTTCCAATTATTTAGTATCATAAAGAACAACCGTATTTAATGAAAACTGAAAACAAACAACGGGAGACTTAAGCATGAATGAGATAAAAAACATTGCCATTATAGGGCTGGGACTTATCGGTGGTTCACTTGCCAAGGCAATCACCGAACGCACCGGTTATCACGTCATGGCGCGAAACCGCACACGCGGTACGCTGCTTCAGGCAATAGATGAGGGCGCAGTGCATGAAGAGCTCACCGACGGCAATATCGGTCAGGCAGATATGATAATCTTGGGACTTTATCCTGAAGAAGCGGTGGAATACATGGAGTCCATCGGCGACAGGATCAAAAAAGGCGCGCTGGTAATCGACGTTTCGGGCATCAAGAGATACATATGCCAAAAAATGCCTCCCATAGCCGCGAAATACGGATTTGTCTTTGTAGGCACACATCCAATGGCGGGCAAGGAAAAAGGCGGTTTTTCCAACAGCGAAGCGGGATTGTTCAAGGGAGCAAGTTTTATCATCACCCCCACCGACGACTCGTCCGCGGAACAGGTGGAATGGCTCAAGCAATTCTCAGCCGACCTGGGCTTCGGAATGCATGTGGTCTGTTCGCCCGAAGAACACGACCGTATGATAGCCTTTACATCACAGCTGCCGCACGTTCTGGCAAACGCCTATGTGCAAAGTCCTCAGTGCCTCAATCACAAGGGCTTCTCGGCGGGCAGCTACCGCGACGTCTCACGCGTCGCAAGGCTGAACGAACACCTCTGGGCTGAGCTTTTTTTGCAGAATGCCGACGCGCTGACACAGGAGCTTGACCTGCTGATAAAGAATATCACAGAAATGTGCGACGCAATCAAAGCCGACGACCGCGAGTCTTTGGAAAAGATTTTAGGCAGAGGACGCATGGTAAAGGAGGAGCTGGGCGAATGAGTTTTTCACATACCATTCATGTAAACACAGGCAGACCGTATGACGTTATAATCGAACGGGGTGTATTAAACAAATGCGGCGAGCTTATCAAAAAAGTTCTTCCAAAAGCAAAAAGCTGCGTGATCGTTTCAGATAGCAACGTAGGACCGCTTTACGTCCAAACCGTCAGAAACATGCTTGAAGACGCCGGTTACAAGGTGTTTATCAATATATTTCCTGCCGGAGAGGAAAACAAAAGGCTGCCGGTAATCGAGGGAATGTACGAGACATTTACATTTGCCGAACTCAGCCGGAGCGATTTCGCCGTTGCTCTCGGCGGCGGTGTCACAGGCGATATGTGCGGCTTTGCGGCGGCGACCTACCTGCGCGGAATTCCATTTGTTCAGATACCCACGACAGTCCTTTCCCAGAACGATTCATCAGTGGGAGGCAAGACAGGCATTGACCTCGAATGCGGCAAGAATCTTGTCGGCAGCTTTCATCAGCCCTGTCTGGTACTCGCTGACACGGACACGCTCTCCACATTGCCGCAGAGGTACGTCACCGACGGCTTCGGCGAGATCATCAAGCATGGCTGCATCAAGTCCGCGGAACTTTTTGAACTGATTGAAAAACACGGCACGGACATGAATGCAATTGAAGAGCTTACGGCGCGTTCGATAGAAATAAAAGCCGGAGTGGTCGAGCGTGACGAAAGGGAATCCGGCGAGAGAATGCTGCTGAACTTCGGACATACCATGGGGCACGCCATAGAAAAATGCTCGAACTACACCGGAATCGCGCACGGCGAAGCTGTGGGCATCGGTATGCTCATCATGGCGCGCGCCGGAGAATCCGCGGGTCTTACCGTTTTCGGCACATCCGAACGAATCGAGGCTGTGCTGAAAAAATGCGGATTGCCGACAAAGTGCGGATTTACCGCTGAAGAAATCTGCGAGGCGGCCATGCTCGACAAAAAGCGCCGCGGCGAATACATGAATACAGTGCTGCTCAGAGAAATAGGCGATTCTTTTGTATACAGAATCAAATGCGCCGAACTGCTCGATTTTGTACGGAAAGGAATCTGCAGATGAGTAATAGTATTAACGACAATTCCGTGTGTAAAATTCCAGGCGGAGGCTTTCTGAAAGGAGTCGTAAACATTCCTCCTTCCAAGAGCGCAGCCCATCGCGCAATGCTCTGCGCGGCTCTCGCCGATGGAAGAAGCGTCCTCTCCCCCATCGAGCTTTCCAACGACATGCGCGCCACGCTCAACGCCATTGAAGCACTCGGAGCAAAGATACAGCTTTCAGGCGATACGCTGACAATTGACGGTATCGGCGGCAGATCCGGAAACGCCGACAATCAGCCAGTGGATATCAACTGCATTGAATCCGGCTCCACGCTGAGATTCATCATTCCCATAGCCTGCGCCGTCGGAATAAACGGGCGCTTTATCGGCGAGGGTACACTTGTCTCACGCCCGATAGGGCTGTACGGCGACCTGCTGCCAAAGGCGGGGGTGGAATGCCTTTCGGAAGGCGGCCTTCCGCTGATCTGCCGCGGAAAGCTTAAACCGGGGAATTACGAGATGCCTGGCAACATCAGTTCCCAGTTCATCACGGGGATGCTGATGGCGCTGCCCCTCTGCGAAGGCGACAGCAGCATCATTCTGACCACGCCGCTACAGTCTTCGGCATACGTCGATATGACGGTCAGCTGCATGTCCGATTTCGGTGTTAAGATAGTTCCAACCGAGAACGGTTGGCTCATTCCGGGCGGTCAGAAGTACTCAGCCAGACATTACAGCGTGGAAGGCGACTGGTCGCAGGCAGGATTCTTTCTTGCCGCGGGCGCGCTCGGCGGAGAACAGGGGGAATTGATTCTGCGGGG
>ONWI01000223.1 GCA_900321515.1 uncultured Eubacteriales bacterium
GGATTTTGGCAAAATATGGCGGAAAGAGATGCCAGCTGCCAAAGGCAGCGTGCCAGACGCGCGTGGAGAGATTCGTCAGCAGGCTCTAAAAGGCATTCCCTGTCACGGAATGCCTTTTTTGGTGCCCTTTATCTTTGAAAGGAATGACAACTATGCTGATCTCAAATGAAAAAATCGACGGCGGCAAGGAATTCGATTGGGGGAGAACCTCTGATGATTACGCCAGATTCCGCGATATTTACCCTGAGATTTTTTATCAAAAGATTATTCGCCGCGGGCTTTGCGTTGAGGGACAGGATGTCCTCGACATCGGCACCGGTACCGGCGTGCTGCCCCGGAATATGTACCGCTTCGGCGCGAAGTGGACCGGTACGGATATCTCGCCCGAACAGATCGCCGCCGCCGTTCGCCTTTCCCGCGAGGCCGGCATGGATATCCGCTATTCCGCAAAGCCCGCCGAGGAGCTTGATTTTCCCGACGGTTCCTTCGACGTTATCACCGCCTGCCAGTGCTTCTGGTATTTCGACCATCAAAGGGTCATGCCGATGCTCCGGAATTTCCTCAGACCCGGCGGCAGACTACTGATACTCTACATGGCGTGGCTCCCTTTTGAGGACGAAATCGCCGCGGCAAGCGAGGAGATCGTGCTTAAATACAGTCCCGGCTGGTCCGGGGCGGGGGAGACGCGCAAACCCATCGGCATCCCCGACGTAACTTTTGATTATTTCGAGCCGGAATATCATGAGGAATACGACCTGCCCGTCCCGTTTACCCGCGAGAGCTGGCACGGACGTATGAAGGCGTGCCGCGGAGTGGGCGCGTCGCTCTCCGGGGAGGAACTTACCGCGTGGGAGAGCGAACATTGGCGTATGCTCACTGAGCGCGCTCCGGAGAATTTCTCTGTCCTGCATTACGCCGCGATGACGGTGCTTGCGAGAAAGTAGACAGACAATCTCCGGAAATTCTTGTCTGCATTGTTGCTTTTTTCGTGAAATTGCGATATAATAGGGAAAAAGACGGGAGGGCAATTGCCCATCCCGGAACAATGCAAAGTGAGGTTGATTCTATGAAATTCAAAAAGCTGACGGCGGTTTGTCTGACCGCCGCAATGTTCCTTTCGGCGGGGGCTGGAGCTTACGCCGCTGAAAACAAGGGACTCACCGCCCCTTCCCGGGGCGCGGAGGCACGCTTCGCGCAATCCGACGGCGATTTTGTCATAAAGGACGGCGTGCTGGTCGAGTACACCGGCGACGGCGGCAATGTGGTCATACCGGGCAATGTCACTGCTATCGGAGAAAGTGCATTCAACGGCTGCGTATCGCTGACGGGCGTCACGATTCCCAATTCCGTCAAAAGTATCGGAAATGAATCGTTCGCCGGCTGTGAAAAACTGAAAACTTTTACGATTCCCGCCTCGGTCACGAATATCGGGAGAAACGTATTCGCCGTGTGCTACCGCCTCAGCACAATCAATGTTGACCCAAACAACCAATATTTTTCGAGCAAGAACGGAATACTCTATGACAAGAAAAAAACAACACTGATACGCCACCCGATTAACAACGGGAAAAGCAGCTTGACCATTCCCTCGTTCGTGAAGGTAATTGGCCCTGATGCGTTTGAATCCTGCGGTAGGTTTACAAAAATCACAATACCTACCTCCGTGACCCGGATCTGCGACAGCGCCTTTGTGGATTGTGACGGTCTGAAGAGCATCACGATTCCCAATTCCGTCAAGAGCATCGGCGAAAACGCGTTCAGCTTTTGCGACGAGCTGCGGAGCGTCAGGATTTCCGCTTCTGTCACGGATATCAGCGCGGACGCCTTTGATTACTGCCCCGAACTCACCGCTATCAATGTGGACAGCAAAAACAAAAAATTCTCCAGCAAGGACGGCGTGCTCTTCGACAAGAAAAAGACCGCGCTCCTGTGCTTCCCGAATAAAAAAGTCAAGTCGGTCAAAATTCCGGCTACCGTAAAAAAGATTGGTGAAGGGGCTTTTGCCGACTGTGAAGAATTGACGAGCGTCACGCTCCCCAATTCCGTCACAAGCGTAGGCGAACTCGCTTTTGCAAGATGTTTCTCTCTGAAGAGCGTCACAATTCCCGATTCCGTGACAGCCATAGGCGACAGCGCATTTGCCGAGTGTGAGTATCTGGCGCGCGTTACCTTTCCACTTTCCGTCAGAACCATTGGAAGCTGCACTTTCTATGACTGCGACAGCCTGACGACTGTCACACTGCTGAATCCTTCCGTGAAGATTGACTTAGAGGCGTTTACGGAGTGCGATAACCTGAAGGATGTGTATTACGCCGGAAGCAGCCAGCAGTGGTATTACTCCGGTCTGTCGGATTCGTTTGATCCCGCCGTGAGAGCACATTGCGATTACCGCTTCGCCCTCACCGCGCAGCCTTCCGGCAAGACCGTCATACTCGGCAGTCCGGTGACTCTCTCGGTTAAGGCAGAGGGCGACGGACTCAAATACCAGTGGTATTTCAAAAAGTCCGGACAGTCTTCCTTCAGCAAGTGGAGCGGCAGAACCCGCCCGAGTGAGACCGTCACCCCTCCGGAAGCATGGAACGGAATACAGCTCTATTGCCTGGTAAAGGACAGCGCGGGCAATTCGATCAGGTCCGCCACCGTGAAGATCACCGTCAACAAGCAGCTCAACATCACCAAGCAGCCCGCGAACCTCCGAGTGAAATCGGGCGCGAACGGCAAATTCTCGGTTGCCGTCAACTGCTCCGACGCTTCCTATCAGTGGTACTATAAAAAATCCGGTCAGAGCTCGTGGTCCAAGTGGAAGGGGAAAACCTCCGCTTCCGTTTCCGCTAAACTCAATAAATCATGGAACGGCGCCAAAGTTCGCTGTGTCATAACCGACAAAGGCGGTCATAAGGTTACTTCACAGGCAGCCTCGGTCAAAATCGGCTGATCTCAGGACAGCCGCGCAGCTGTTTTTAAGCGCGCGGCTCTTAGAAAAGCCTCGTCTGTTCGCAGCAGTCATCTGGAAATTCGCTCAGATAGGCAAATATTTCGTCCTGACGGTACATGATGCCATTCCCGCGGCAGAATGAATGAAATGTTCTCATCAGACGCGCCGAATTGGGCGATTCCAGCACATAGTCCCTGCCGTACGCCGATATGTATTTTTCCTTCAGACCCGGAAAGTGCCGGTCGAGCGCTTCGTAATAATATTCGCGGTCGCCCTCACGCAGCGTCATTCCCATTCCGAAACAGAGTATCCCCCTGACTCCCGCGTCCGCACAGCTGTTGAGTATGCCGAGCAGATTTTCCTCGCTGTCATTGATGTACGGCAGTATCGGACAGAGCCAAACTACCGTCGGGATTTTTTCGTCTCGCATTGTCCTCAGAACCGCCACCCGTTCGGCTGTTGTTGAAACATTCGGCTCCACAATCCGGCAGAGCCTTTCGTCGTGGGTGGTCAGCGTCATCTGTACCACGCACTTTGACTGCGTGTTTATGCTTTTCAGCAGGTCGAGGTCCCGGAGTATCCGCGACGATTTTGTGAGTACCGTCAGCCCGAATCCGTAGCGGTCGATGATCTCGAGACATCTCCGCGTGAGCCGCAGCTCCTCCTCGGCGTGGAGGTACGGGTCGCACATTGCCCCCGTGCCGATCATGCAGCGGTTCTTCTTCCTCCTGAGCGCCTGTTCGAGCAGCTGCGGGGCGTTTATCTTGACCTCGATATCCTCAAATGCGTGCTCCATGCCGTAGCATTTGCTCCTTGAATCGCAGTATATACATCCGTGTGTGCAGCCGCGGTATATATTCATGCCGTTTTTTGGCGACAGTATGCCCTTTGCAAGCACTTCGTGCATTGTAATTATCACCTCGCTGTCTGTATGCTTTGATTATACAATAATTCCCCGTGGAAGTACATACATCTGTGCTTTTTTACGGGGATTTTTTATCTTCTTTTGTTATATATCCTTGCCAATCCTGTAATTGTGTGGTATAATTATTGTAAATTATTATACTCGGTTGAGTATGCGTTTTTTTTATCATTCTCTGAAAGGACGGTTTTTTATTTATGGAAAGAAGAATGAGCAGAAAGGTTAAGGTCGGGAATATTTACATAGGCGGGGATTCTCCCGTCACCATTCAGTCCATGCTCAACAAGCCCTCCACCGATATCGAGGGCAGTGTGGCTCAGGCCAGGGCCCTTGAAGCCGCCGGCTGCGAGATTATCCGCGCCGCCGTGCCGGATATGCCTGCCGTCAGGCTCATTGCCGCCCTGAAGGAGGCTGTGTCGGTGCCTGTCGTCGCGGACATTCATTTTGACTACAAGCTCGCCATCGAATCCGCCGCCGCCGGTGTGGACAAAATCCGCATCAATCCCGCTAATATCGGCGACGAGAGCCGCGTCAAGGCTGTCGTGGACGTCTGCCGTCAGAAAAATATTCCCATCCGCGTGGGCGTCAATTCCGGTTCGGTCGAGAAATCCATCCTCGCTAAGTACGGCTCGCCTACCGCCGAGGCGCTTGTGGAGAGCGCTCTGTATCATGTCTCATTGCTTGAAAAATTCGACTTTTACGACACCGTTATTTCCATGAAATCCTCCACGGTGCAGACTATGGTCGAATCCTACCGCATCGCAGCGGAACGGTGCGATTATCCGCTTCATCTCGGCGTGACCGAAGCCGGTACCGAACGCATGGGTCTCATCAAGTCCTCCGCGGGACTCGGTTCGCTGCTTATGGACGGCATCGGCGACACCGTTCGCGTGTCCCTGACCGCTGACCCCGTTCGCGAGGTCTATGCCGCCAAGGACATTCTGCGCGCCCTCGATATCCGCAAGGGCGGCATTCAGTTTGTCTCCTGCCCGACCTGCGGAAGGACACGCATTGATCTCATCAAGCTCGCCGAGGACGTTCAGGAGGCTTTGAAGGACGTCAACAAGGACATCAAGGTCGCCGTCATGGGCTGCGTGGTCAACGGTCCCGGCGAAGCGCGCGAGGCTGACATCGGAGTCGCGGGCGGCGTGGGCTGCGGCCTTATCTTCAAAAAGGGCGAGGTTCTCCGCAAGGTCCCGGAGGAGGATCTTCTCTCCGAGCTTCTCAAGGAAATTGAGAAGCTGTAATCGGACCGTGAAGCTGCCTCTTGATTCCCACGGCCTTGGGAAGGACTGATTTTGGATTTCTGCCATTTTGCTTTTACAATCGCGTGGCAAGACA
>ONWI01000215.1 GCA_900321515.1 uncultured Eubacteriales bacterium
CCCGCAAGGGCTCTGCCCTTGACCCGCCAGGAGGTCCAGACCCCCTGGACTCCCACGCTCGCATACGCTCGCTAATTCGGCGCTGCGTTTTCTTTTTAAAAAATGATTTCCGTGCAGCGTATATTGTTTCTTTGACAGAATCCGGAAATGATTGTTTCGATATACCCGGATTTCACCAGTGTCTCCCGCCAGGAGTGAGGAATGCCGTCGAACCCGTAGAGCAATCCGGCGAGCGCTCCCGCGACACACGCGGCAGTATCGGTGTCCCTGCCGAAGTTTATCGCCCTGAGAATGCATTCGCGGTAACTTTCGGTATTCAGCAGACACCACAGCGCGCATTCCAGCGTATTTACAACATAGCCTGAGTTTTTTATTTCCCGCTCGGGAAGGCTGGCAAAATCAGGAGAGAGTACGCGCGAATATTTCTGCGCTCCGGGCGCGTATTCCTCTGAGGAATATATCTCTGCCGCCCTTTTTATTCCTTCGTGTACAGAGGTCTTCTCCGCGCTTTCCAGAAGCGCCATGGCGACGCAGGTGAATATTCCGCAGCCGGTTTTTGAATACATGTGGGCGTGCGTGAGCGAGGACAGCCTGTCGCTCAGACTGACCGCTTCCACGGCGGAAAGCCCGTGAGCGTCGGCGTACAGCGCGGCGGGAATTATCCTCATCAGCGAACCGTTTCCGTTGCTGTATTCATTGTCGAGTCCGCAGCTCAGGGTGTCCATCCCGTGTGAATAGTTCATAAGAGCTGAACGGGTGGTGTTGCCTATGTCAAAGCAGTCGCCGAATGGCGTGTAGTCACCTTCTTCGACCCATGAGCAGAAAGCTTTCATTATTGCGTCGTAATTGAGCGATTCGTCCAGTCTGTCGAGAGTACAGAGTATCATCGTTGTGTCGTCAGACCATGTTCCGGCGGGCATTCCGTAAGTGCCGCCGCCAATCATATCGGAGGCGGCACTGCTCTTCATTTCCTCAGGGGAATTAAATTCAAACGGCACGCCCACCGCGTCGCCTATCGCAGCGCCGAATACCGCACCGCGCACCTTTTCGCAGTTCACATTCATATAATCATTCCACCTCCGAGCTGTCTATGCTTCGGGATTACCGTGCAAACAGACTATAGTTATTGTGTGGTAAAATCCCGATATTATTTTACTTCTTAATATACAATAAGTCAAGTCGTTTTTCTGATTTTTTGACTCTATCGCACAAAAATTCAATCGTGCAATAGGGTCAATCAGCTTGTCAATGAAAAATGCGATTAATAATAAAGAATTATCCTCCCAGCAGGAGCTGATCGAAGGAGAAGAGCACCTCGTTTATCTTAAATACGTCATAGCAGCGGTTTCTGATGAAGTATTCCACGATTACGTCGAATTTGCTGCTATGCGAAAGTGCGAAGCCGGCTTTCATCAGCATGTCCTTAGTCTCCTCAAGAGATAGTTCAAGCGCGATGGCAAACGCAATCACTGTGGGCTTGCTGGGCTTGTAGTTTACGTTGCCGCGAATCTTTGAGAAAAGCTTGCGGTCGATGTTTGCTTTTTTGTAACACTGTGCGTCGGTCATGCCTTTTTCGTCGATTTTACGCATGAGCATCTGCGAAAAGCTCTCGTCCAGCGAAGCCAGCATTTCTTCAAGCCCCTGCTCTTCACGGGCGGAAAAAGACCGTTTCCCGTATTCGTGTGAGGCCATTGCGTCGAGTAACGCTCCCGTCATTCCTCGGTTCATCCGCGGTGAATGATTGGAGATGAATGACGGATTGGACATTGCTGCGGATTGTCTGTTTACAAAATGCTCATCGACGTAATGCTGGTCGATGTATTCGGTGACGTCGCTCATGAGCTTCTTGCTGACTTTGAAGCATTCCCTGTCGTAAACCACAATATAGACGGTCATCTCGTTTTTTAGCAGAAATTTGCTTATTTCACTTACCGCGATATGCAGAGCTTCCTCTCTCGGATAGCCGTATGCGCCTGCCGAAATCAGAGGAAAGGCAACCGATTCGCATTCGTATTCCGAGGCGAGTCTCAGCGATTCCCTGTAGCATGAGGCGAGAAGCTCCGCTTCATGCATTCCGCCGCCGTGCCATCTGGGACCGACGGTGTGGATTATGTATTTGCAGGGCATATTAAAGCCTTCGGTAATCTTGGCGAGTCCTGTCCGGCAGCCGCCGAGTTTCAGGCATGCCCTGTGAAGTTCGGGACCTGCTGCGCGATGAATTGCCCCGTCAACCCCTCCGCCTCCGGCAAGATGCCGATTCGCGGCATTTACCACAGCGTCACACTTGATTTTTGTTATGTCGTTGCGCACAATAGTAAGCGGCATTTCTGTCACTCCTTTTGATTCAGAATGGAGCGTGAAGTTAGATCTTGAGGCGCGCGGATTGCTTCACACATCTGACTGTATTATATTACTTTGCCGGAGAAAAGTCAATTGTGCCGTATAATAATCGGTATTCAGTTTTTTTTTGCAAAAGCTCTGAAACACCTTTAAATTTCTTCCCGAATGGTATATAATATAATACAATGAAAAATCAGTATAACACTGTCAATCAGGGAGATGATTCAATGAAGCTGCTCGTGCTTGACGGCAACAGCATAATCAACCGTGCGTATTACGGAGTTCGTCCGCTGACTACAAAGGACGGATTCTTTACCAACGCGATATACGGCTTCCTAACCATGTTCCACAAAATTTACGCCGATACTCAGCCTGACTGTATTGCCGTGGCGTTCGATAGGAAGGCTCCTACCTTCCGCCATCTGAAATATGCCGATTATAAGGGCAAGCGCAAGGGCATGCCTCCGGAGCTTGCGATGCAGCTTCAGCCGCTCAAGGATCTGCTCACCGCAATGGGAATCAAGCTGCTCTCCGCGGAGGGCTGGGAGGCGGACGATATATTGGGTACGCTTGCCGAAGCCTGCCGCAGGAATCCAGAGGACACCTGCGTCATCGCGACGGGAGACCGGGACACTTTGCAGCTTGTGGGCGACGGAGTCGCGGTGCGGATGCTCACCACCAAACAGGGCAAGGCGGAAGCGGTTATCTACGATGAGCAGAAGATCATGGAGGATTACGGTGTAAAGCCCATTCAGCTCATCGAGGTCAAGGCGATACAGGGCGACACCAGCGACAATATTCCCGGTGTTCCGGGCATCGGCGAAAAGGGCGCGCTCGACCTCGTCAGCCGGTTTGGCAGCCTCGACTACATTTACACCCACCTCGACGAGATCGACGTCAAGCCGGGAATCCGCAAGAAGCTCGCCGAGGGCAGGGAGAGCGCGTATCTCAGCCGGTGGCTCGGTACGGTAAGCACTGACGCTCCGGTTCCGACCGACCTGAACGAATACATTCCCGGAAAGCCCGACGCGGAAAAGGTCACTGAGATAATGCTGAGACTGGAACTTTTCCGTCAGCTGGAAAAGATGAAAAAGGAATGGCTCAAGGATGTGACTCCCTCGGCAGCCGCGGCGGCTCCTGCCGATGACGGAGCAGGCAACGCCGCGACCGACATTACATTCTGCAAGGACGGCAAGGCGTTTATCTCGGGGATTAAGTCTGACGGGGAAGTTTACTTCCTTCTTGCCCTTGACCTGAATCAGGCGTGTGTCGCAAAGAACGGAAGCGTCACGGTCCTGAACGGAATGGACGTGGGTCTGTTCTGCGATGAAATTCTCGGTGACGATTCAATAAAAAAATACACCTTCGACATAAAATCCGTTATTCACGCGCTGGAGGGTTCCCGGATTGTCCCGCGCAACGTGGTCTGCGACGTGATGCTCGCGGCGTATGTGCTCAATCCGTCCTCTGACTGCGAAGATCTGGAAAAGCTGGCTGCGCAGTATTCGTC
>ONWI01000214.1 GCA_900321515.1 uncultured Eubacteriales bacterium
CTCAAAGAGGGAGGCAATATCCGGCTCCCTCTTTGAGGGAGCTGTCAGCGAAGCTGACTGAGGGAGTGCTTAAGTTGTGGATAGTGCACGGCAATCAATTTTTGGAATCAATTATAGTTGCATGTCTTTGTGATTCACAAAAATGGACGTAAATCGTGGTCAGGAAAATTTGGATAAGGTGCTTTATCGGTGGCGCCTAAGCCTGATTTGCGTCGTAGCGCGTTGCAGCGATGGGCTCTGCCCCTGTTTTTCGCTTTTCAAGCGAAAAACTACCCCGCAAGGGCTCTGCCCTTGACCCGCCAGGAGGTCCAGACCCCCTGGACTCCCACGCTCGCATACGCTCGCTTGTAATGCGCTGCGCGCTTTCCTTTAAAAATTGATTTCCGTGACGGCACGAAGATTCGTCTTGACAGAAACTCCCCATTATTATATAATATTAGCTGCAATTCACCCTGAATTTGCAAGTTTAATATACGGAGGCGTGGCTTCGGTGGCAACATTGCATTGCTCGTTTTTTAGAACTAAAAGATTTTTCGCTCTGATACTTTTGACTGCGTTTGTTTTTTCCTCGTTTGATATGCGGGTCTTTGCAGAAGGCACTGTCACGGCATCTCTGAAGGCTTCCGCCTCCACCGTTCACAGCGGGACAGAATTCACCCTGAATTTGACCCTCTCCGCTGCGTCCGCTTCCGACATTCACGCTGAGATCTCCGGGGGAAAAAAGACATTTTCCCTCGATATTCCGGCAGGACAGACCTCCGGCAGCGTCGGGGTCAAAGCCGGCAGCTACGGCAGGATTACTACCGAAACCTTCACACTTATTGACAACGGCGCCTTCCAATCCTCCGGCAAGTCGGAAGCAAAGGTAAAAGTCCTTCCCAAGCCGAATGTCTCCTTTAACGCTAATTTCCTCATGACCTCCGTGGGCAGGGAGCTGAAAGTCTATTTCAAGTGCAAAAACGCCGATCAGATGTCCGTGGAGCTTCCTATCTCCCTCAGAACCAACGACGGTAAGGTGCTGGAAAAATACACGGTTGACAGCAGCCATTCGAGCTTTCATCACACCGTCGCCATCGGGAAAAAATGGAAATTCCCTTACGCCCTCAAGGTCTTCAACGAACTGACCGGCAAGGAATGCGCAAGCATTCCGGTGATGGTGACCGACACCGGCAAGCCGGGCATCCGCAGAGTCGATACTGCCGAGAAGAAAATCGCTCTGGGATTCGACTGCGGTTACAACAATGTCTATACCGACTATATCCTGGACACGCTCGACGAATACGACGCCAAGGTGACATTCTTTGTCACCGGATTCTTCTGCAAGGGCTTTCCCGAACAGCTCAAGAAAATTCACGAACGCGGGCACGAAATCGGCAATCACACCATGAATCACCTCAAAATGGGCGAACTGTCAAACGAAAAGGTTTATTCCGAGATTAAGGGCGTTAACGATATGGTGCATGATATTCTGGGCTTCTCCCCCAAAATCATGCGCCCTTCCTACGGTTCTGCCGGTGCAAATGTCGTCGCGATTTCGCGTATGGCGGGCTGCGAGACGGTCTTCTGGACGGAGGATTCATATGACTGGGACCCCGAAAAATCCGCCGATTACATCATCAAACGCGCTACCAAGGACATGGGCGAAGGCTGCATCCTCCTCTTTCACAACAGCGCCCCCAAAACCAAGAAAACCCTGAGGAAGATTCTCGACGATTACAAAGCCAAGGGACTGAAAATTGTCCCCGTATCCGAACTTCTTTACGACGGGTATTACACGGTTGACTCCAAGGGCGTTCAGAGGCCCGATCCGGATTTTCAGATGATATCCGGTGGCGAACTCCTCCGGGAAAGAAAATTCACCGTGAATGTCACGGGCGCCTCCGACCGTCAGACTCAGCTTGAATTGACCCCTGTTTTCACCGACGAGCCGATTTCCAGAAACAAGGATGTCATTGCAAAAATCAAAGCCGACCCTTCCTTGATGGAGGTGAGCTACGATTTCGGCGATACCGTCGCCGCTCCGGTAAAGTCCGGAGACAAAATAGGCATGGCGACATTCTCCTACCGGAACGAGGTATGGTTCACCGCCGAGATGACTGCGGCTCAGGATATCGCTAAGGCGGAGGAAGTCAGTTCCGGCGCAGATACGGCTGTTTCGCCTGCCGATACGCATGTTGATGACACTGACAGGCGCCCCGGCAATGAGGAGCCGAGCATTCCTCTTATTCTGGGCATCAATATCGCGATACTCGCTATCGCCGCAGCCACCTTCCTTTTGATGATGTTTATCCGGATGAAAAAAATACAGATTTAGTATTAAACGCCGCCTTTGCAGTAAAGAGCGGTGTTTTTTCACTGAAATCAATTTTTAAAGGAAAGCACGGAGCGCATTACAAGCGAGCGTTTTTTTTTTAATTGATTTCCGTTCGACTCTTGGCTGCCATTTTTATTCTGAGCTTTTTTTGATTACCCTGTGAGGCTCATGTGTAGTAATCCTCCGGCACCGGCGTGTAGTCGTTTATCTGGGCAAGCCATTCCGCGTCAAGCAAACGCTCTATCTCTTCTGTTTCACTCGTTTCCGGCATTCGCCCTTTCGACGCGCTTTTTCGCTTTTTGCCGCTTATCTCCTCCCGCACTATCGGCAGGAAGTACCTCATCGAACTTATTTCTCCGCAGCCTCTCCTACCTACTTCGTTTATCGCCTTCAATATCATTTCCTCGTCTGCCCCAACTGTGTACATCTCTGCCAGCGCTTCCCTGTCCGTCTGTCTCAGCTCTCTGCCTGTTACCGTTTCATAGGCTTCCTCTATCTCTTTCGGCGCGGCGGCGGCGGCTTTTTCCGGCATGGGTTTTTCCCCTGCCGCTTTGCTTTTGTTTGCTTTGGTTTTGTTTTGTTTTATTTTGTTTTCTTTGCTTTGTTGCGTTTTCGCTGTTTTTTCAGGGGTTTTCGCTGCGGATTCATTCGTTTCCGCAGCAGATTCAGCTTCCGCTCCGTCATCTTTCTTCACGCTTTTCAGCAGCCAGTATTTGCTCTTGTCCGCCTTGCTCCTCGCTGTCACCTGCGAATAGTGCTGCTGTATCATCGCTGAGGTCACTACCGACTGCTCCAGCAGCGCGCTGTCAAACAGTCCTATCTCCGCGCAGTATTTTATCACCTGCATGACGCTCTCCTTGTCCTTCACCCATCTGCTTCCCACTGTCCGCACCACAAACGCCGCAAGCTGATGCAGCGGTATCTCCAGATAATACCCGTTTTCATATACCCTGCTGAGCACTACCTCGTACACCGTATATCCTATCGGTCCGTATTCGTTGATCAGATCTATTACCGCGAAATCGTCCCATTCATGCACGTCCTTATAATAATAATCAAGTCCTGCCTTTTTCGGTCTTGGCATACTCTCTCGTCTCCTTTGTTGTTTCTTAATTCCTTTTACGGAATCCTATTTGTATTATAGTCTAAGTATTTAGAATTGTCAATAGGATTTTGTACTGAGTTTCGCAATTTCGAGACGGATTTCTTTCTCCTGCTGGCATAATAAAACGGCTGCCGCCCCTTTTTTACGGGAACGTCAGCCGCTTTGTCTGCTTGATTGATTTTTTTTGATCTGTGAAATCAGTTCCTTCTGCCTTCCACATATCCCTGTCCGCCGATGACTACCGAAACAGTCTTGGCAAAAATGATCGCGTCAAATATCACTGAACGCTTGATGACGTATTCCTTGTCGAAATACACCTTTTCCTCCGCCGGAACGCAGTCGCGTCCGTTTACCTGCGCCCAGCCTGTTACGCCCGGACGCACATCGTACACGCCTTCACGCATACGCAGCTTATGCACGTCTGACTCGCTCATGATGAGGGGACGCGGACCTACAAGGCTCATGTCGCCTATCAGCACGTTGAAAAGCTGCGGAAGCTCGTCTATGCTGGTCTTTCTCAGCACACGGCCTATCCTGGTGATGTGGGCATACGGGTCCGAAAGATTGGACGTCGCCATCTCATGAGGCGCGTTTACCTTCATGGTACGGAATTTATACACCTTGAAAAGATTGCCGTTTTTGCCAACGCGGTTCTGGCTGAAAATCACCGAACCCTCCGAGTCCAGCTTGATCATTACCGCCACCACTCCGAACAACGGAAGGAGCAGCGTCAGCGCCGCTGCCGATACGCATATATCAAATATCCTCTTGAGAACTGTGTAAACAGGCTTTGTCTTGATCCGTGTGTCATCAAAATAAAGGTTGCCTACATAATTCTCACGCACATTAACCATGACAAATTACCCCCTTAAAATCACTTTTGCTTTCCGCTTAAGGGGCGTCTCGCAAGTCACAATCTCTCTCACGCGTTTCCCCTTTTGCTTTGTTTATAGTATATCACATCATTTATCGATTTTCAATATATTTTTTTTGTTTTTTGCATTTTTATCAGATTTTTCAAAAAATAATCACCGATGTCCGATAAATAGTTATTAAATAACGATAAACAGGGGATTTTTGTTGTTTAATGTAGAACGCTGTCTTTTATCTTTTTAACTCAATAAAGCGCTTTTGTGCAATATGACGAATCGCAACCTTTCCCGGGTCTGCTTTTTCTCTACCCGGAACAGAATTTTTCGCGCGGCTCTCTCTTTATCGGCTCCTGCCTTTTCACAGCTCGTATATTTTGCCGCATTCCATCATTTCACATTCCGCCCGGTCGTGGGTCACAAGTATCACCGTCCGGTTGACGCTGTATTCCAGCACCTTCTCCGTCACCCGGCTCCGAAGCTCCGGGTCAAGCCCTTTGAACGGCTCATCCAGCAGTATCACCTTCGAGTCCGCCGCCAGCGCGCGCGCTATGTTCACGCGCTGCTTCATCCCTCCGGAAAAGTCCTCCGGATAGCCCTTCCGCTCTTCCCACAGCTCTACCGCCCGCAGCACTTCCCGCGCATATTCCTTTGTACAGCCCGCCGCCGCGGTTATGTTCTCCTCCGCGGTCAGCCAGGGCAGCAGCCGGTATTCCTGAAACACATACGAGACTTTGCCCTCCGGCACTTCCACCTCGCCGCTGTCCGGCGTGACAAGTCCCGCTATGATATTCAGTATCGTCGTCTTGCCCCCTCCCGACGGTCCTGTGATGCTGACCCGCTCGCCTTCCGCGGCTTCCATCGTGAAGCCTGTCAACACCTGCCGGGTTCCGAACGCTTTGCTGACGTTATTTAATCGCAGCGGCATTGCCGTCCCTCCTCACAAGCCGGTATTTTCTGCCGATATATCCCATGGCACTCACAAAGATTTTCTCCAGCGCTATGCTCAGTATTATCACTACCGCCGTCCATGCGAACAGGTCCGCTGTCTCAAGGTATATCTTGGAATAGTAGAGCTGTCGCCCTATCGAATCCCTCGTTACGCCGATGACCTCCGCCGCTACTCCCGCCTTCCACGAAAGCCCCAGCGCCGTCCGCGACGCTGCCATCATGTAGGGCAGCACCGACGGAATGTATATCTTCATCACCCGCTTGCGACGGTTCATGCCGTAGACCTTCGCCATTTCGATGAGCTTCGGGTCTACCTCTCCTATGCCCTGAATCACGTTGCCGTAGACCACCGGCAGCACCATCAGATACGCTATGAATACCGGCACGCGCTGTCCTGTCAGCCATACCAGCGCCAGTATGATAAACGACGCTACCGGCGTGGACTTTATCAGCGTGATCGCCGGTGTGAAGAATTCCCGTGCAAATGAGAATTTATGGCACACCATCGCAAGCACCGCCCCTGTCACGCTCCCAAGCAGGAATCCCTCAGTGATCCTGCCCAGCGAACCGAGCGAATATCTCCAGAATTCCGCCGTGGCTCCCAGCTCCCAAAGCCGCTTTGCTACCGCCAACGGCGACACCACAAGCAGCTCCATGTCCACGATATAACAGACAAGCTGCCACAGCACCAGCCAGAGTGCCGCGACAGCTGTCTTAATCGTGATTTTTTTCAGTTTTGCCTTACGCTCAGCCGACATAATAGAAATTGTCGTCGGGTGCGGCACCGCCCACCGACTGAGGATCCGCTTCGAGCAGTACATTGATGAATCCGGAAACCGATTTCTTCATCTCTTCCCCTGTGACGCTGACTATATTGCACCCGGGGATCGCCTGCTTGGCAAGCGCTTCGTTCGGGATTACTCCCAGCTCTACTACCGCCGCGACCGTGTTGTCCAGGTCGTTCAGAGCCGCGTCCGACGACGCCGCAAAGTCATTGAGGAATGTCCTGAACGCCCCTTCGTTCTCCTTCAGCCAGTCCGCACGGACTACAACGACGCCCTGCGCGATCGGCGTTTCACAGACCTTGTTCCATTCCGCCTGCACGTCGGTCACGGTGAATTGCTTCTCCGCCTTCTTCAGCTGTCCCTTGATGGCTGTAGCCTTCGGCTCCGGCACCATGATGGTCTGCACGTCGCCGCTCACGATCTTGGCTGTCAGCTCGTCCACGGTGTATTCGTAGCTTACCTTCACATTGTCAAGGCTGTTTTTGGCTATGATATAATTCAGGATATATTCGGGGTTCGAGCCCTGCACCGTCGAGGGCGCGTATACCGTCCTGCCGTTGAGGTCCGCTGCCGCATTCACCTCGCCCGTGGTGTCGATGATATACAGCACCCCGAGTGTGCTCACCGCCGCAACCTTCACGTTGCCGTTGGTGACCTTGTAGAGCTTCGCCGCCAGATTGGTCGGGACGCACGCAATGTCCACATCTCCGGATGAGATTTTGGCTACCATCTGCGTCGGCTCGTCAACATAGTCCGCTTTGTAGGTGTTGGTATACACGTTCTCTCCGTCGGTGTATGCCTCGGCTATCGTCGCCTTCTCTTTGGCCAGCTTTGCCAGCGATACGCCCGTCGGTCCGTAAAGCGCTCCGAACGCTATCTCTGTGCTGACTGTTTTCGTTGCGGCAGCCTGCGAGGAGACCTCGTCCTTTTTCTCCCCGCCGCACGCGGCAAGAGATACCGTCATTGCAAGCGACATCACTATCGCCGCGATTTTTGAAATTGTTTTCATAAGATACAATTCCTTCCTCTGAAATTTTTTATTGCAGTGACCGGCGGTTTTCCGCGGTCATTGACAATCCATTCAATTTTTACACGCCCTGGAGCGCTTCTGTATCGAGCAGTTCGATGACCTTGCCGCGGCGCGATATGCAGCCCGATTCCTCCAGCATCCCCAGCGCGCGGTAAAGCGACGCACGGGAGAGATTCAGCCTGTCCGCAAGCTCCGCGCAGCTTCTGACCGCGACACGCGGCTTCCCTCCGTCCGAGGTGAATTCGCCCAGCAGATAATCCGCCAGCCGCCGCTCCGCGCTCCCTCTCGACAGCGTGTGTATCTTACGGCTGAGGAAGCCTATCCTCCCGCACAGGAACGTCATCACCCGCGCTGCCACCCTCGGATATCTTTTCATGAGCACAAGCGGCTCCATCGCCCCGATGAACGCTATCCGGCACTTCCCCGCGGTCTTTGCCTCCGACATCACCGGATTCTCAAGGCAGCCCGCCAGCGACGCAATGTCAAAAGGCTCCCCCGCTCCGACCACATTGAGCAGCATTTCTCCGCCGCCCTCCGCTCCTGAATATATTCTGACCGAACCGGTCAGAACTATTCCCCAGCAGTCTGCCCTACGCTCCCGCGGTATCTTCTGCCCGCCGGAGAACACGCTCACCGTCACGCCTGATTCCTCCAGGAAGTTTTTCAGCTCCTCACCGTCACATCCGGCAAACAGCCTGCATTTCGCCACGGCTTCCAAATCCTCGGCGGTCGGCTCTGTTTTTTTCAAGATTATTGCGCCTCCCCTGCGGTAAAGTGTATCATTTAATACACTTTACCCGATTATACACGATGCAACGCGGTTTGTCAAGTGCTTTTCATAGAAAATAAAACGCAGTCCCCGTCAAAACCGGGACCTGCGCTTCTGTCAGATATTTTTTTGTCACAGCGGGAATTCGTCCGAACTTCCTACAAAGCTCGAATCGCGCGGCAGTCCGAGCGACTGCATGACCGCTTCTTCCTTTTCCCTCATGCGGACCGCCTCTATGCCGCCCTGTTCGTGGTCATAGCCCAGCAGATGCAGCATGGAGTGCGCCGTGAGATATCCTATCTCCCGCTGGAAGGAATGACCGTATTTTTTCGCCTGCTCCACCGCTACCGGCACGCAGAGCACTATATCCCCGAGCTGCTTCGCGCCCGTCGCGGGATTGACGTCGTAATTGCCGTCTATTCCCAGCGGGAATGACAGCACGTCGGTCACGCTGTTGAAATTGCGGAATTTCGCGTTGAGCTGACGGATTTCTTCTTCGTCCACAAACGATACGCAGACTTCGCAGGAGCCCGGAATCTTCTCCATCTGGAGCACGGCGTTGCAGCATCTTCTGATCAGCAGCCTGATGCCTGTGGGTATCTTTACCGCTTTTTGCCTGTCCTCTATTATCACTTTTGTTCTGTCCATTTTGTATAATGCCTCCTGACTCTATGGATTGTTATTTTTTATTGATTCTCTGAACGTCGTTTTTTTCATTTTTTTCATTTTTTTCATTTTTTTCATATGCCTTGATGATATCCTGCACCAGCTTGTGACGCACCACGTCGCGCCCGTCGAATCTGACTACCGCTATGTCGTCGATGCCGTTCAGAATGCGTATCACCTGCGACAGACCGGACTTCTTGCCGTCCGGCAGGTCGATCTGCGTGACGTCGCCGTTTATCACCATTTTGGAGCGGAATCCAAGCCGGGTGAGGAACATCTTCATCTGTTCGCGCGATGTATTCTGCGCTTCGTCCAGTATGATGAAGCTGTCGTCCAGTGTGCGCCCCCGCATGTAGGCAAGCGGAGCGACTTCTATGGTGCCTCTCTCCAAATAGCGCTGGTAGCTCTCCGCCCCCAGCATGTCGAAAAGCGCGTCGTACAGCGGTCTGAGATACGGGTCGATCTTGGACTGAAGGTCGCCCGGCAAAAAGCCGAGTTTTTCTCCCGCCTCCACCGCCGGACGGGTCAGGATGATTCTCTCGACCTCGCCTTTCCGGAATGCCGCCACAGCCATTGCCACCGCAAGATAAGTCTTGCCCGTGCCTGCCGGACCTACTCCGAAGGTGATCGCGTTGCCCGCTATCGCTTTGACATAATTGCTTTGACCTATGGTCTTCGGCTTCACCGGCTTGCCCTTGGAAGTGATGCATATGCATTCATCGGGCATGTTCTCCCACTGTCCTTCGATATTATCCTCGACAAGCGAGATGCAATATCTGACAGACTGATCATTCAGCGTGTCCCCGCGTCTGATGAGCGCGAGCATGGAATTGACCGCGCGCGCGGCTTTATTTACATTGGCCTGCTCCCCCGAGATTCTGATCTCCGAGCTGCGGGTGACAATCTTTACCTGAAACGTCCTTTCCACCAGCCGCACGTTTTCATCATAACTGCCGAACAGACTCACCGCGTGATCCATCCTGTCTATATGCACGGTTTCTTCGTACAATACCTGAAGACTCCTCTCAGCAAAAACAAAAAATTATGTGGCGGATTATACCTGCTGACAGGCAAACTGTGCCGCGTGAGCGAATAACCGGCATAATATTTACCTTCGGCAGAATATAATCATCACATTTACTCAAGTATTATAACACACTTTTTTAAATATGTCACTATTTTTTTTTAAAAAGCAGCAATTTTTTATAATTTTTTCATATTTTTTTTAATTTTCACATAATCCCTGCCACATTTTAACGATTCGTAAACTATCAGACGCCCCGACTCATTTCATCATCCCCTGCCCCCCGTAGAGCCGCGTTCTATGAGCCGGGTCGTGGGATTATGAAAAAATTTACAAAAAATTTTAAGATAAGTCCCCGCATTTCTTCATGCGCGGGCGTGGTTTTTTTTGCGATGTGGTTTAAAATGTCCGAATAATATGATATAATACATGTTAATAATTGCATGTTAAAAGAGGTATTATCGAATGAGTGTAGAATCACAGGACAAACTGAGGAATATTGCCATTGTAGCGCACGTCGATCACGGCAAGACCACACTTGTTGACCAGCTTCTGCGTCAGAGCGGTATCTTCCGCGAGAACGAGGCTGTCGCCGACCGCGTGATGGATTCCAACGATCTCGAACGCGAGAGGGGCATTACCATTCTCTCCAAACAGACCGCTGTCAGCTACAAGGGTGTGAAAATCAACATTATTGATACCCCCGGTCATGCCGATTTCGGCGGCGAAGTCGAGCGCATTCTCATGATGGTGGACGGCATTCTGCTGCTCGTGGACGCGTTTGAGGGCTGCATGCCGCAGACCCGTTTCGTCCTCAAAAAGGCGCTCGGTCTCGGCAAGAAGCCTATTGTCGTTATCAACAAGATCGACCGCCCCGGCGCACGTCCCGCCGAGGTCATCGACGAGATTCTCGACCTCTTCATCGACCTCGGCGCCAACGAGGATCAGCTCGAATTCCCTGTGGTTTACGCTTCCGGACGCGACGGGTATTCCTCCCTTGACCCGGACAATATGGGGACTGACATGAAGGCGCTCTTTGAGACCATTCTCTCCGAAATCCCCGCGCCGGTCGGCGACGCGGAGGGTCCCACGCAGGTGCTCTTCAGCAACATCGACTACGACGACTATGTCGGCCGCATCGGCATCGGCCGCGTCGAGAGGGGCACCGTCAGGAACGGTCAGCAGCTCGTGCTCTGCCACAGCGACGGCACTACCCAGAATGTGAAAATCGGCAGGCTCTATCAGTTTGAAGGTCTCCGCAGAGTCGAGTCCGAATCCGCTTCCGTCGGCGATATCATCTCCGTCTCGGGTCTGACCGACCTCAATATCGGTGAGACTGCCTGCGCTCCCGATTGCGTGGAGCCGCTTCCCTTCATCAAGATCGACGAGCCGACCGTCTCGATGATGTTCATGGTCAACAATTCCCCCTTCGCCGGCAGGGAGGGCAAGTACGTCACCAGCCGCAACATCCGCGACCGGCTCTTCAAGGAAGTCGAAACCAACGTCGCCATGCGCGTCGAGGAAACCGATACTACCGATTGCTTCAAAGTCTCCGGCAGAGGCGAACTCCACCTCTCCATCCTCATTGAAACCATGCGCCGGCAGAATTTTGAATTTCAGGTCTCCCGCCCGCAGGTCATCTATAAAGAGATCAACGGCAAAAAATGCGAGCCTATCGAGCTTCTCATGATCGAGGTTCCTCAGGACTACGTCGGCACCGTTATGGAAAAACTCGGCACCCGCAAAGCCGAACTCGTCAATATGGACACCCGCGAGACCGGTATGACGCACATCGAATTCCGCATTCCCGCCCGCGGACTCATGGGCTATCGCTCCGAATTCCTCACCGACACCAACGGCAACGGCATCATGAATCACGTCTTTGACGGCTACGAGCCTTACAAAGGCGATATCGTCGTCCGCCAGCAGGGCAGTCTCATCGCACACGAAACCGGCGAGGCTACCGCCTACGGCTTATGGAATTCGCAGGAGCGCGGCCGCATGTTCATCGGTCCCAACGTCCCAGTCTATGAGGGCATGATTGTCGGCGCGTCCCCCAAATCCGAGGACATCGTCGTCAACGTCTGCAAGAAAAAACACGTCACCAACACCCGCGCCGCCGGTTCTGACGAGGCGCTGAGACTCGTTCCCCACACCATTCTCAGCCTCGAACAGTGCCTTGAATTTATCGCCGACGACGAACTCGTTGAGGTCACTCCCAAATCCATCCGCATGCGCAAGGTCATCCTCGACAAATCCCTCCGCATGAAAGCCTGGAGCAAAACCAAGTGAAGAGTGGACGCTTCGCTTAGAGTGGACGCTCACATTCGTTCGCTTAGAGTGGACGTTCGCATTCGCTCACTTAGAGTGGACGTTCGCATTCGCTCACTTAGAGTGGGCGCTCACATTCGTTCGCTTAGAGAATGCGGGACTGACTGCGTTTTTTATGCATTACAATTTTTTATTTTTTTAATTTTCTTCAATAAATAAAGGCTTTGCCGGTGGAAGGTTTATTTCCTTTGCGGCAAAGCCTTTTTTCATGATTCACTTGTTTCTATGGTCTTTGTGGTGGATTGCAGGATTCTTCTGATTTCCATGCAGTCAGAATAAAGCGAGTTATACTCACTTTCATTCAGGTATTCGGTATCTCTCAACAATTCAAGCCAATAGGCTGTTTCGTTGCATTCTTTCAGAGCAATATATATCTTTGCAACGAAATCCTTCTTGCTGGCAGCGCATTCGCTCTCGGCAATATTTGCGCCGATGCTGGTCCCGCTGCGAAGTATCTGCTTGGAAAGAACAAATTCCTTTTTTTCGTTGCATAAGTATTTATATAGATTGACAATCCTGATAGCAAACTTCTTGCTTTTATTCTTGGCAGCCTTCTTATTCTCCATAATAAACCTCCAAAAACAACCGAATAACCCTGCTCCAAC
>ONWI01000212.1 GCA_900321515.1 uncultured Eubacteriales bacterium
AGCTGGTTAAATGTTGGCATTAATTTCACCTCGATGCGTATAGAATAAAATAAAAATATATGTCAGGGCGCATGAGCGCCGGGACAGCGGAATTACGAGCGTCGCAAAGGTAATTCGGCACAAAAACGCGCCTTGCAGTCCGATAAAAATATTGCTTTTGACGAATTAATAATAAATTTACATTTGCGCACGTCATGTTTTTTCAGTATAGCACAAACACATGCCTTTTGTCAAGCCCTCAGACACTTTTTGTTTATGATTATGTCGGAACTTATTCTATGGTATTATGAAACGCATTTGCAAATTTGTAAAAAGAAAAGTTGCAATGTATAGCGCGTTATGATAAAATACAATCCAGGGGATGATATAATGTCAGTCAAATCAAGAACAACCGCAGACAAGGCGCGGGCTTTTTCGGCTGCGGCAATAGCAGTAATGATAGTGATAAACTTCTTTGTTTCATTTCACGGCAGAGCAAAACCCGCAACCGACAGCTATGAGCCACGGCAGAACGTCGAGACCGTCCCGACAGAAAAGCCGGACACTCCCGAATCCGCTCGGATAAATGAAGTGTCACGGGCAAAGATATCTGTCACAGGCGATGTGATAATACACAATCCGCTTCTCAATTCAGCTAAAGTTTCAAAAAACGAATACAACTTCAACTACATCTACAAATACCTCAAAAGCTATGCCACTGCTTCAGATTACGCGGTGACTAATCTTGAAACCACTCTCGGCGGTTCGGATTACACGGGATATCCGGTATTCAGCACGCCGGACAGCCTTATTGATTCAATAACCGACGCCGGTTTTGACATGCTTCTTACCGCGAACAATCACGCCAACGACACCGGCTTCAAGGGAATGTCGAGAACGGCAAAGGTACTTAATGAAAAAAGGGTAGATTTCATCGGCACAGTGGAAAACGAATCGGACAAGCGTTATCTGGTGAAAGACGTCAACGGAATAAAACTCGGCATGGTATGCTATACATATGAGGGCAGAGCGCGCACTGACGGCATGAAATACCTCAACGGCATCATGAACAAGAAGTCCGCAGCCATCATCAATACATTCAATGTGCGCAATCTCGACGAATTCTACACCGAACTCGGTCAGCATATAGACGCTATGAAGTCCGAAGGAGCGGAAGCAATAATTGTTTACATTCACTGGGGCGAAGAATACGAGCTTGAGCCAAACAGCAGCCAGAAAAAAATGGCGCAGAAGCTGTGTGATATGGGCGTTGACGTGATAGTAGGCGGACATCCCCACGTTGTACAGCCCATGAAGCTGCTCACAAGCAAAACCGACAGCTCACATAAAACCGTATGCATATATTCCATAGGTAATTCGGTTTCAAACCAGCGCAAGAATTATATGAAGCTGAAAACAGGCCACACAGAGGACGGAGTATTCATCAGCTTTACGTTCAGCAAATACAGCAACGGCAAGGTAATAGTTTCAGACGTGGACATTATTCCGACCTGGGTAAACATGTATAATGCCAAAAGCCGCAAGATATTTGAGATTATTCCGCTCGACAAATCTGTAAGCGACTGGAAGGAATCCTTTTCTCTGGACGATACAGCCAAAAAGGACGCGAATGCTTCATACAAGCGCACCATGAAGATTGTCGGAGACGGATTGCAGGATTCTCAGGAATACTGCCGCCATTCGGCAGAGGAAATTCTGAAAAAATAGCAAAGGAGCAATCATCATGCCCGGAAATTTCTATAAGGTTTATATTACCTGTCTTGACAAGGATAACGGCACGCTGACAAAGGATTACATGCTCGCAAAGCAGCTTTACAGAAAGCTGGAGCAAAAGAACATACATACCTTCCTGGCTGGCAGGTGCAATCCCGAAGACAAAACGGAGGCACTTGATTCATCACACATTCTCATAGTTGCGGGAATATCCGTGAATACGCTGATGTCCGATACCGTGCGCAATGACTATGATGATTTCATAGCCGGAGTAGAGCTTTCGGGCAAGCGGAATTGGCGCGTGTTCAGTTACCTGCGTGGAATCAGCCGCGACGAACTTCCGGATTACCTGAGCAAACACAGATCGTATGATTATTTCAGCATTGATGAGCTTGTGGAAAAAATCGAAAATACTCTTAACAGAGAAGAACCGAAAAAATGTATTTCTGACGTAGACGACTCCTCGGATGAAGAATCCTTCGGCAAACTGCCCGAATCAATGCCGGATTCCGCCGAATCCGTGCGAGAGTATGAAGACGACGATGATTACCCGCCGGCACGCAGACCCGGCAGGGCGCGTAGAGCGCCCGAAAATCACCCCGATGAAATTCACGCCGATGAAAACAATACCTCCGGGGAGCCAGCAGAGCCGGCTCCGTTCCTGCCGCTTTCCGAGCCGGAGAAAAAGCCGGTAAAGATCAAGCCAGCAAAGATTAACAAGGTTGATTTTTCCGTGGTCGCGCCCGACGAAATAAAGCCCGGCAAAAGCTCAACAATAGATCTGCTGATGTATACACGCAGTCAGCGCTCCATCGTAAAGCGCACAATCAACCAGGCAAAGGAAAAATCCTCCGAAGCAGCCCGCAGTTCAGGAAGCGTTTCGGTCAGACAGGGCAGCCGTATTACGGCTCAGCTCTTCTCTGATGACATAGAGATCTGCGACGGCAGCCGCTCCATGATCTGGAACGGCGACGCGCTGGATTTCAAATTCCGCGTGACCCCGCCGGAAGATTATTCAAAAAAAGAAATAGACTTCGGCTGCTGCGTCAGATTTGACGACATAGAAATAACCCGCCTTTACTTCACTGTAGCTGTCGGAGCAAAGAAGAAGGCAGCCGTTCGCTTTATCCGAAAGGACTGCCGCAGAGCGTTCGTATCCTATTCTCACAAGGACAGGTTTCGTGTTGCGGAGCAGCTTCTCGCCATTCAGGAGGTCGCGCCCAAGCTGCGATTCTGGATGGACAACCGCAGCATGACTGCAGGCGACATGTGGAGAACCGCCATCTCATCCGCAATAAAAAATGCCGACGTCTTTCTGCTCTTCTGGTCAGTCAGCGCCAGGGAATCCTCAGAGGTGCGAAGGGAATGGGAGTTTGCCCTTAAACTGGAACAAAGCGACAAGCACCATACCAGACGCATAAAAAACGGCGTGCGATTCATATCCCCCGTACCGCTGGACAGCCCGTCCGAGTGTCCGCCGCCTGATGAACTCAGCGATCTGCATTTCGGCGACCCCTCCTTCGACAGCGATATTGAAAATATCGAAAAGGTCAGGATATGGGCGATCCAGGGAAAGAATATCAAATTTCTATAATTTATAACATATTCAGCAAAAGCCTGCATTCACCGCTGACGATGAATGCAGGCTTTTTATCTGTGCAAGATTGTATTATTGCTCAGAGCCTGTTCAGTATCTCAAAAATTAATAGCTGCCGATACGCTGAAAATTTCGACCTTACCGTTTGGCATGTAGAAAAGCAGACTGGGCGTATCGGGCATGGGCTCACCGTCGTAATATCTCAGGAATCCCTCGCCCTCATCGGTATATTTGTCCCCGTATGCCTTTATCACATCATCTTTTGAACTGCCGACGGTAATTCCCTTGTCCGTTGAAACCTCGGCTGTGTAGCAGTCTATGTCGCAGATGTAGTCGGCTCCTGGTTTGAGCGGAACGGTATGAACCCTCAGCACGTCTGCGTAACGTCTGAAATCGGTGTAATCCCCGTCGCTTACCGCGCCGAAAGAGCCCGAACCGAAATAATACTCATATGTATGTTCGTCGCCGTTTTCTCCGTAATGACAGCTTGTCTGGGATATGGTATTGACAGGGCTGCCGAGCGCCCTGACCAGCTTATCCGCCTTTTGTCCGACTCCATAGGTGACTCCGTTATAAACTACGCAAAGCGAATCCGAAGAAAATCCCTCGGTTTGCTTCATCCCGCAAGCAGAATTTGTCAGTATCATCAATACAGAAATAATCAATAAGGTTATTTTTACTGTTTTATTCATAAATATTACTTCCTTTTGATAATGCCATAAGACCACAACAATCAAACAAATCACACCTGCTGATTATATCACCATAGGATTTTATTGTCAATAAAAAAATCATACGCATAAATCCTTTTCAAAGGCAAACAATAACAACGCATACCTCATTATTATGAAGATATCAAAGGCAAAAGGAGTTAAAATATATGAAGGCAACAGGCATAGTAAGAAGGATAGACGATCTGGGCCGTGTGGTTATTCCCAAGGAGATACGCCGCACAATGCGGATCAGGGAAGGTGAATCACTTGAAATTTACACCGACGCGGGCGGCGAGGTGATATTCAAAAAGTACTCGCCTATAGGCGAACTTGACCCCTGTTCGGCGCAGTATGCGGAGATACTCTCGCGCTCCACAGGATTTCCCGCGCTGATATGCGACCGGGATCATGTAGTAGCTGCGTCCGGCGTGCCTAAGCGGGAATACCTCGACCGCCGCATTACGCCTGAACTTGAGGAGCGAATGGATTCCCGGACCCCTTACACGGCAGACAATGCTGATGAAAAAATATTTCCCGTGGAAGGAACCTTACTCGCGGCCGCCTGTGTATTTCCCATCATATCGGCGGGTGATCTCAACGGCGCGGTTGTGCTGATGCAGCGGGAGGACGGAAGCCTCCCTGATGAAATGCAGATGAAGCCCGCTGAAGTAGCCGCAGGATTTCTGGGAAGCCAGATAGAACAGTAATTCCACGACAATTTCATCATATTTCCAACACATAGATATAACAAAATCTGCGGCGCCGCGGTATTTTACCGGATTGGGCGCCGTAGATTTTTTTGTGTGTAATTTGTGTATATTGCTAACATGTAAAAAAACATCAACCAAAGCAATTATCAGATAGGTAACATTGACAACAAAAATGATAGGTTTTCTTAGTAAAGCCAATAACAAGGGCATTATTGCTAAATCGACAATGAGAATATTAGCTATAATTACGATTCGGTTTTACTTGCTTTTTAAAATGAATTAGTATAGAATTATGGGGTAATTTAGAGATATGTCATGGCTTTGCCGGACCATCGCGGCATAGATTGATGCCGAGGTGATCACAGGTGGAAAGGCTTGATAAGATTCTGGCTTCGCAGGGGGTTGGCACTCGAAGCGAAGTGCGCAAGATGATATGGGCTGGCAGAGTAACCGTTGACGGTGAGATCTGCCGCAGCATCGACCGCAGGCTTGAACCCTCTGAGCATGAGATCGCCGTGGGCGGCGACCCGGTATGCTACAGGAAGTACCTCTACATTATGATGAATAAACCCGATGGAGCTGTTTCCGCTTCCAATGATTCCCATGTGCAAACGGTAGTTGATCTGCTGCCGCCGTCACTTCGCCGCAAAGGTCTCTTTCCCGTCGGCCGTCTCGACAAGGACACCACGGGACTGCTCATCATAACTGATGACGGAGCCTTTGCCCACTCGGTAACTTCACCCGGCAAAAAGGTATTTAAGACTTACAGAGCGACCCTTGACGGCGCCCTGACCGAGGAAGACATAAAGTATCTGAGCGATGGCGCTGTAATAGACGGCGGGGAGCAATGTCTGCCAGCACAGGTTGCGGTGTTGGACGCAGAAAACTTTGTCTACGAGATAAAAATCCGTGAGGGCAAATATCATCAGATCAAGCGCATGGCACAGTCGGTCGGACACAGAGTGATTGCTCTGGAACGCACAGCAGTCGGCGCGCTCAGGCTCGATTCCGCTTTGGAGCGGGGTGAGGCGAGAGAGCTGACCGAGCGGGAAAGAACCCTGCCGCTTACCAACTGAACTGGCTACACCGTGTCAGCCGGACAATACCTGATTACTTTTGTTTTTTGGATTCAGAGGGATTATTGAGACGGAAAAAATGAAAATAATTAGATTAAACTTCCGAAAACCGCAGAAATGCGCGGTATCTGAAATTTGCTTAAAACGAATGTAATAATTTGTTGCTAAAGGCGATAAATTCGGCAGACTTTCTAAATTAGAATTTTAACATTGTTGAGTTCGTCA
>ONWI01000209.1 GCA_900321515.1 uncultured Eubacteriales bacterium
AGGAGGGATTCGAACCCTCGAACCGCTTTTAACGATTACACGATTTCCAATCGTGCGCGCTCGACCAGCTACGCGACTTCTCCATACATCTGTATTGAATTTCCCGCTCAATTTCAGAGCGCTTAAATACTATACAACAAATAATCGGAAAAGTCAAGTGATTTTTTATTTTTATTTTATTTAAACACAGCTTTTTTTGTTTTTACTGTTTTTACTTCAGATTTTATTGCAAAAACACAATGCCTGTTTTGTCGGTTAAGAAAAAATCAACTGATTTTATCAAAAAAATTATAAAATATTTGTAAAAGAATGATTGCCTGTTTTCAAATAAACCTTGCAAAAGAAAAGAAAACATGGTATAATTGTGTTTATCATATCTTTTATCATTGAAGGAGGTGAGTCCAATGTCCTTTCGACGCTGGCAAATAGCCAAATCAGACAAGACACTGTCCCGGGGCGTCGCGCAACGCTTTGGAATAGACGGTTTTGCTGCCTACCTGCTGACATCCAGGGGATTCTGTTCGGATGAGCAGATCAGCGATATGCTTGGTATCGACGACGATACCGCTGATTTCACGGATCCGTATGAAATCAGCGACATGGATAAGGCTGTCAGCCGCATACGCCGCGCAATTGACAATTTTGAACGAATCGCCATTTACGGTGATTACGACGTTGACGGGGTAACCTCTACAGCGCTGCTGTATTCATATCTCGAATCAGTCGGCGCCAACGTCATGTATTACATTCCGGATCGCGAAGGAGAGGGCTACGGACTCAACTGCTCCGCGATAGATTCTCTCCATGAAATGAACATCAACCTGATTATCACCGTTGACAACGGCATTTCTGCGGTGAACGAAGTGGCGCACGCCAATTCGCTGGGAATAGATGTCGTCGTAACCGATCATCATCAGGAGGGCGACGTTCTGCCCGAAGCGGTCGCTGTCGTCAACCCCCACAGAAAGGACAGCAAATGCCGGTTTAAGGAATATGCCGGTGTTGGCGTTGCCTTCAAGCTGGTATGCGCTCTGGAAGGAGACAGCATGGCAGTCATGGAGAACTGCGGCGATCTGGTTGCCCTCGGCACCGTCGCCGACGTTGTAAGCCTTACCGGCGAAAACCGGAGATTCGTGCGTCTGGGGCTGCGTCAACTGCAAAACACCGGCAGACCCGGGCTTAACACACTCATTGACATGGCGGGTCTGACAGGAAAGACCATAACGTCCTCCAGCATAGCCTTCATCATAGCGCCGCGGCTCAATGCCGCCGGACGACTCGGCGACGCTTCGCACGCCGTGAAGCTTCTTATCACCGAGGACGACAACGACGCCTACGTTCTCGCCGATGAGCTGACCGCAAAGAACCGCGAGCGCCAGGCTATCGAACAGATAATGTACCGCGAAGTATACGATATGCTCGCGAAGGACAGCTCGGTTATTTACGACCGCGTGATAGTTATTGTCGGAGAAAAATGGAACGGCGGAGTAATAGGGATATTTGCATCCAAAATCTGCGAGAGATACGGCAAACCGTGCTTCATCATATCATACGACGGGGATAAGGCAAAGGGTTCGGGGCGCAGCATAGAGGGATTCTCACTTTACGAGGCAATATCCGCCTGTTCCGAGCAGCTCACCGGCTTCGGCGGGCACACGCTCGCCGCGGGTATTAATCTGAAAACCGAGAACATTGATAATTTTCGGCGCACGATAAACGAGTACGCCCGTGAGAAATACCCGATAATGCCTGCCCCGGAGCTGAATATTGATTGTCAGCTCCCGCCGTCGGCAGTCACGATGCAGCTCTGTGAATCGTCACAGCTGCTCGAACCATTCGGTACCGACAACCCCACCCCGCTTATCGCTATCATGGGCATGAAGCTCACGGATATTTACGGCGCCGGAGGCGGAAAACACCAGCGCCTTACGCTTGAACGTGGAGAAACGATAATTACGGCAATGAAATTTTCCACTCCCGACGAGGACTTCCCGTTCAGGGTCGGGGACGTTGTGGACATCGCCGTCACACTGGATAAATCGACTTACCGCGGCAGGGACAGCCTTACTCTTATTGTCAGGGACATCCGGCTGTCAGAGACTCACTTTGATGACATTTACAGCGGCAGGCAGTTATTTGAAAAAATGATGCGGGACGAGCAGCTTTCTGATCAGGAAACAGAACTGCTGAGACCTACACGGAGCATTATGGGAACGGTCTACCGTGCGGTTGCCGGAGGCTACAGCGGGGCAGCAGATGTGCTCGGCTGCCGTATGAAGAAATCCGGAGTCGGTTTTGCGGCAATGATGACGTCTCTCCAGATACTGCGCGAGGGCGGACTGCTGAATATCAGCGACGACGGCTCCGTGATTTGCATAGAAGCTGCCGATCGCGGTCAGCAGAACGGTAAGATCTCGCCCGAAAAAACCCGGACCGCAATAAGAGTCGGATACCGGAATGTTTGACAAATATTGTTTTTATTTTTGAGCAAGGAATCATTATGAATGATTAAATTAACGGCAAAACGCCGTTTTGAGGAGGGAAGACCATATGACAAACGGAATTGACAGAATCGACACAAGAGATGTCAACGAGAGAGATTTTACGGATAATGTGGTGGAGACTTACCAGACCTACGATCAGCTGGTAGCAAGCATTCTTAAAAGCGGCAAGGATTATGACATGGCTGCCATTGAGAAGGCATACCTTTTCGCAAACAAGGCTCACGCCGGTCAGAAGCGCAAGTCGGGTGAACCTTATATAGTTCATCCAGTCTCGGTTGCGAATATCCTTGTATCGCTCGGCATGGACACCGAAAGTGTGGTCGCAGCCCTCCTTCACGATGTGGTTGAAGATACTCCCGTCACGCTGGAGGATATCAGAACCAACTTCGGAGACACCACGGCACAGATAATAGACGGACTTACCAAGCTGAGCAAGCTGGGATTCAACACCGAAGAGGAGCATCAGGCGGAAAACGTGCGCCGTATGCTCATTGCCACAAACAAGGATATCCGCGTGCTGATAATCAAGCTGGCGGACCGTCTGAACAACATGCGCACACTCAGCGCCATGTATCCGCAGAAACAGCGCAATATCGCCCGCGAAACACTCGAAATATATGCCCCGCTCGCTCACAGAATGGGCATTCGTCCTGTCAAGGAGGAGCTTGAGGACCTTGCGCTGAGATACATCGACCCAATAGGCTACAAGCAGATATGCGATAAACTTTCGGCACAGCAGGCAAACCGCGAAGCCTTCCTCGACGACATCAAGGAAGAACTGCGTCAGAAGCTCACCCCTTATATCCCGAATGTGGAGATGTCGGGAAGAGTCAAATCGGTTCACGGAATATATAACAAGATGATCATGCAGGGCAAGAGCTTCGATGATATTTACGACGTCTACGCCGTCAGGGTGATAGTGAACACAGTCGCCGAATGCTACGCGGCGCTGGGCGTTGTGCAGACAACATACACACCTCTTCCCAACCGCTTCAAGGATTACATCGCAATGCCCAAATCCAACGGCTACATGTCCCTGCACACCACTGTCATGCGCAAGAGCGACGATCCGGATGAAAACGCGGTCCCGTTTGAGGTGCAGATCCGCACAAAGGATATGCACCGCACCGCCGAATACGGCGTGGCGGCACACTGGAAATACAAGACCGGCGAAGCTGCTGAGGGCGGCAAGATGGTTTTTGAAAACACCGTCTCGTGGATACGCAGAATGATAGAGGATCAGATGGACAGCGAGAGCGCCGATGTCATTACCGTCATAAAGGACGATCTCATGCCGGAGGAAATATATGTCTTCACACCCAAAGGCGATCTGAAAGTGCTGCCCAAGGGCGCGACGGTCATTGACTTTGCGTATGCCATCCACAGTCAGGTGGGACATCGCATGATCGGCGCAAAGATCGACGGCAGAATAGTTCCTCTCAACACCGAGCTTCAGACCGGCAACCGCATCGAGATACAGACCACCAGGGAAATTATAAACGGCCCCAGCCGCGACTGGCTTAACATGGCAAAAACCAGTCAGGCAAAGACCAAGATACGCTCGTGGTTCAAAAATGAACGCCGCGCAGAGAATATTGAGGAAGGCAAGGCTGAATTTGAACGCGAAATGAAGCGCGCAGGTCTTGTCATACCCGACGATAAATTTGAGGAGTTCATGCAGGAGCAGATTCGCAAATCCCACAAGGACAGCGTGGACGATTTCTACGCCGCCATCGGCTACGGAGCCATTGTCGTGACCAAGCTCATGCCGCGTCTGCGCGAGGATTACGCAAGAATAGTCATCAAACCCGCAGGATTCCAGGGCATTGAAACCGGCTTTGGGGACGACAGGCGCAGAAGTCACAAGGGCGACACGGGCGTTCGTGTGGAAGGCATAGATAACTGTCAGATCAAGATGTCCCGCTGCTGCAACCCGCTGCCAGGAGATGAGATAATCGGCTTTATCACCCGCGGCTTCGGGGTTTCCGTGCATAAAAGAAGCTGTCCCAATGTGCCCGAGGATATATCGAAATGCGAAAACCCAGAGCGCTGGATCAAGGTGTATTGGAGCGAAAACACAAACTACCGCGAATTCAAGGCGACGCTTAGGATTCTCTGCATCAACCGGGAGGGATTGCTTGCCGATGTAACCTCTCAGCTTTCCATGATGCACATCAGCATAAGTATGCTGATGTCACGCGAGCTGAAGGACGACAACGCCATCATCACCGTCACTATCTCCGTCAGCAGCAAGGAGCATCTGGCACAGATCACATCAAAGCTCTCCCGTGTCAACGGAGTACTGAGCATTGAATGACGTTGCGCCGTCAGCTTGCAAGTCGCACACGTTGAGATACGTCAGCAGGCTCATAAATAAAAAATGCGGAAGGCTTCGCCGGAAAATTATATTCTGGCGGAACCTTCCGTGTTTCAATTTGGATAATTTGGGAATGATATTAAATGGCAACAAGTAAAACATTTATCACCACGATAGGCGGACGCAGCTTTGATCCGCTTTCCCCCGGCATAAGCGACATAGACATCAATGACATAGCTCATTCTCTGAGTCTTATCTGCCGCGCAAACGGACATTTCAGCTGTTTTTTCTCAGTGGCGCGCCACTGCATAAACTGCTCGGAGGAAGCGGACGCCCGAGGATTCGGGGCAAGGATTCGACTTCTATGCCTGCTGCACGACGCGACCGAGGCTTACATCGGAGATATGACACGTCCGCTGAAGCGCCAGCTTCCGTATTACTGCCAATGCGAAGCGCTGCTGCACACAAGGATTCTTGACCGGTTCGGCATACCCGCTGAGAGCGGATCCGAAAACGAAATCGTAAGTCAGATTGATAACTGTATGCTTTACCACGAATTTTTAATATTCAACGGTGACAAGCTCTATGACGAACCGCCTGAGGTGCATATTGATATAGAACACAGCGAGCGGGAATTCAGACAGACCAAAGCCGAATATCTCGGACTCTTTGAAAAACTGATGACGGAGGCGGGTTACAAATGCTGATTTCCACAGTAGTCCCCTGCTACAACGAGGAAAAAGTGCTCTCGCTCACATACAATGAACTTTCGGAAGAACTCAGAAACATAACCGAAGATTATGAAATAATCTTCATAGACGACGGCAGCCGTGACGGCACACTCTCACTTCTCAAAGAATTTGCCGACGGAGACACTCATGTCAGATATATCTCATTCAGCCGGAATTTCGGCAAGGAATCGGCTATGCTCGCCGGCATGAGATATTCATCCGGTGAATTTACCGTGATAATGGACGCCGACCTGCAGCACCCGCCGGAACTTATCGCACAGATGCTGGAATATGCCAGACAGGGCTGTGATCAGGTGATAGCCCAGCGGGACCGCACTGGCGACAGGAAGCTGGGAAGCTTTTTTGCGAGAATGTATTACAGACTGGTGGACAGACTCACCGACGTGGAGCTCACCGACGGAATAGGCGACTTCCGGATGCTCAGCCGCAAGGCGCTTGACGCTCTGCTCACAATGAACGAATACAACCGCTTCTCAAAGGGACTCTTTTCATGGATAGGTTTTAAGGAAAAGATAATCAGGTACCAAAACCGCAGCCGTGCCGCGGGGGAAAGCAAATGGAACTTCGGCTCACTTGTGCGGTACGGAGTGGACGGCGTTCTTTCCTTCAACAACAAGCCGCTGCGATTCTGCATATTCATAGGCGCGTTTGCGATCGTAATCAGTCTGCTGTACGTGATATTTCTTTTGCTGGGCATTATTTTCAAGGGCATAGATATGCCCGGCTATTTCACTACGATATTTACGATATGTCTTTTCGGAGGAGTGCAGCTCATCTCAATCGGCATTGTAGGAGAATATGTCGGCAGAATATATTATGAGGTAAAACGACGTCCTCACTATCTGGTTGACGAAACGAATTTCAGTGATAAAAACAAAAAGTAACAACTACACAGCCATAGCGAAAATAGTTCCGAGACGGGCTTCAAAGTCCTCATCTGAGCAATACCCGCTTTTGTTGAGCTTGTAGTATTCGTCGATTGACAGCAGATTCCAGTCGCCGTCGGAATAATCCGTCAGTCGGTGCAAATAAGCTACGCACTGTTCCCTGTCTATTGCGCCGGCATTGTATTTGTCCCTGATAACGCCGATAAGAGAACGCTGTACGACATTGCCGGCTTTGCGGTCGGCGATGTAATTTCCCTGAAGGTTGTAGAATATCACGTTGACAACCTCTTCCTGCCCCTTGTCGAGCGAAAGGAACACATCGGTATAAATATATGGCACGTCCTTTTCTTGCAATGCATCACTGAGAAAATCCCGCAGCTCGTCGAGAGACAGAATCCCCATGTCAAGACCTATCTCATATTTTACCATCTGCTCATACGCCGTCATTATTTACTCACTCCATGCTTTTTCTTTCTGAATTGAAGTATAACACAAACTGACGGAATTGTAAACAGAAACACAAATAAAATAATACCTCATCATTGATAAAAAGGAGTCCGGAATAATGAATAATCCCGAAAAAATAACCCGCTGCGACTGTCATCTCCATACGGACAATTCCTTCGACAGCGAAACGCCTGCCGAAAGACTCGCCGAACGCGCGCTGGAACTTGGAATTGAATACATCGCCATAACCGATCACTGCGATATTCTGGAATGGAGCGACGCGAACATAGCCCGTTCTAACGCTCAGGCAGCCGAACTTAACGGAAAGTACGATAATCTCACGGTGCTGCGCGGCATCGAACTCGGTGAACCGCTTCAGGCGCCTGAACAGACATCCGTCGCGCTGGGGCTGTGCGAATACGACTTCATTCTCTGCTCGCTGCACAATATCGCCGGCGAAGAGGATTTCTATTATCTGCACCCCAACGCCGGACAGGCTCAGGAGCTAATCGCAAGATATTTTGATGAACTGCTCGACACCGTGCGGTGGAACGAATTCGACTCGCTCGCGCATTTCACATATCCGCTTCGCTACATAACCGACCGCGACGGGGTTCAGGTTGACATGGAACGCTATCAGCCCGTCATAAAGGAAATCCTCGCAACACTCGCCGAAAACGGCAAGGCTCTGGAAATAAACACATCCGGACTTCGCAGTCCGAACGGATTCCTGCTGCCCACAGTGGAATACATCAGGCAGTTCCGCAAGCTCGGCGGGAAATATATCACCCTCGGCAGCGACGCGCATCTGCCGGAGCATATGGCCATCGGCATGAAGGAAGGCATCGCCGCCGCAAAGGAAGCGGGATTCGGCTGTGCTACGGTCTTTGTCAACCGTCAGCCTGTAGAAATACCTTTTGCATAATCCGGAAGGGCTTCGCCTTGGAAAATTCATTCCATAGGCGAAGCCCTTCTTTCAAAAAATCATGCCGCCTCCGGAGCGAGACGGTAGCCCTGCCCCCAGACTGTCTGAATGTAGTTCTGTCCCTCGGTAGCGCGGCGGAGCTTGCTGCGGAGATTGCTCATGTGTACGTTAACGGTGTTGTCCTCGCTGAAATAGGTCTCTCCCCACACGGATTCAAAAATACTTGTCTTGCTGAATATCTTGGACGGACTCTTGAGCAAAAGTTCGAGAATGCCATATTCGATTGCGGTAAGCTCAATATGAGTACCTCTGACGGTAACTTCGCGGGTGTCTAGATTAAGCTCCACATCCCTGTATGTGAGAATTCTTGATTTGCTCTTGCGGCAATGCCTTATGTCGCGCTCAGCGGACTCCAGCGCGCCGTCCACGGCTTCAGGACGCTCACAGGAACAAAGCAGCTCCACTTTGGCGCCGTCAAGACCTGTTGACGCGTAATTGATAACGTAGCCGCACTGTACGAGAAGTGCTTCGATATTTTCAGACATACATCCGTCCTCTTCAATGATAAAAACCTTATAGGAAACATTCATAGGTGTAATACCCTCCCTGCTCATAAAAAAATACATCTTGCGGGAAAGCATGGCGCAAAAAAAGCCCGCGATCCCTTCCAATGACCCCGACAACAGTATAATTGGAAAAGCACGCAGGTTTTATAATTTATACATATACACAACTATAAAAGCACTGTCCAATTAATGCAAAGTAATATGATGTTATCAGGATATCTGCCAATATTTTCCGGAAAGAACCGGGTCGCGATTTAACAAAAGCAACCCGAAGTCCTTTTCACTCCCAATCAAAAAAGAGAAAAAGGAAACATAAATTAAAATCTATTGGCACACAAAACCCGAAGACAT
>ONWI01000208.1 GCA_900321515.1 uncultured Eubacteriales bacterium
AGGTGACAAACGAGGAAGAAATCAAGGAACTTATCAACAACGGCAAGGCAACATTCTACATCGGGTTTGACCCGACGGCGGATTCGCTGCATGTAGGGCACTTCATGGCGCTCTGTCTGATGAAGCGGCTTCAGATGGCGGGCAACAAGCCGATCGCCCTGGTCGGCGGCGGTACCGCGATGGTCGGCGACCCGTCCGGCAGAACCGATCTGAGACAGATGATGACAACTGAGACCATTCAGCACAATGTCGAATGCTTTAAAAAGCAGATGAGCAAATTCATCGACTTCGGCGAGGGGAAGGCGCAGCTTGTCAACAACGCCGACTGGCTGCTGAAGCTGAATTACATCGAATTGCTGCGCGACGTCGGCGCGTGCTTCTCGGTCAACAACATGCTCCGCGCGGAGTGCTACAAGCAGCGCATGGAGAAGGGACTCAGCTTCCTTGAATTCAACTACATGATTATGCAGAGCTACGACTTCCTGCATCTCTTCAAGGAATACGGCTGCAATCTGCAATTCGGCGGCGACGACCAGTGGTCCAATATGCTGGGCGGCACCGAACTGATACGCAGGAAACTGGGCAAGGACGCGCAGGCCATGACCATCACGCTGCTGCTCAATTCCGAGGGCAAGAAGATGGGCAAGACCGCCAAGGGCGCGGTCTGGCTTGACCCCGAAAAGACGTTGCCCTATGATTTCTTCCAGTACTGGCGCAATGTGGACGACGCGGACGTTCTGAAATGCATCCGTATGCTGACATTCCTGCCTTTGGAAGAGATAGAAAAGATGAGCGACTGGGAAGGCAGTCAGCTCAACAAGGCAAAGGAAATCCTCGCCTATGAGCTTACATCGCTTGTTCACGGTAAGGAGGAAGCGGACAAGGCAATGGAAGCAGCCAAGGCGATTTTTGCGGCGGGCGGTGACAGCGAGAACATGCCCTCTACGCAACTTGAGCCATCCGATTTCACCGACGGCGCGATAGGCGTGCTGAATCTGATGGTGCGCTGCAAGCTCTGCAAATCCAACGGCGAGGCGCGCAGATTGATCGAACAGGGCGGCGTTGCCATCAACGACGCGAAGGTGACCGACCCCAAGGCGACAGTGACCGAAGCCGATTTTGGCGAGAAGGGCTACGTCGTCATCAAAAAGGGCAAGAAGGTTTTCCATAAGGCGGTTAAGTAAAATCATGAAACAATACAATTTCTACGGCTGGGAGACGGCCAATATCAAAGCTCCCCACGGCATGACTCCGCGTGATTTGTATGACGTTCTGAGCGAAATCTGGTGCGAATACACCTGCGCCCCCAGACTTCGTGCAAATTGGAGCGAGGACAACCGCACGCTCGGACAGTGCTCGATTACGGCTTTTCTCGCGCAGGATATTTTCGGAGGCAAGGTTTACGGCGTGCCGCGCGAAGGCGGGAATTATCATTGTTACAACGTCGTGGACGGCTGCGTATTCGATCTGACCAGCGAGCAATTCGGTGACGAGAAGCTCTGCTATGAGAATAACCCTGAGCAATTCCGCGAGGTGCATTTTGCCAAAGAGGAAAAGCGGCTGCGGTATGAATATCTGAAAAATGAGCTGACGAAGAAAATAGGCTCGATGTGTTAACCGGATAAAGGCTTGCCGATACTCACCTGAGTAACACGGCGAGCCTTTTGTTTTTTGATATTGCATTAAAATTTATTGCAATATCATGTTTTTCGGGGCAAATGTTGAAGAATCTTTATCTGAAATATACCCTTTATTTTTCTGAGAATTTGATGTAAAATATTACAAATATTTTTATATTCATGGTAAGACGTTTTTTGCAAAGGAATGTGATCGGACATGGAACATCAGAAGATACTTGTGCTTGATTTCGGCGGTCAATATAATCAGCTCATCGCGCGCAGAGTGCGCGATCTGGGCGTATATGCCGAGGTAAAGCCATACACGACTCCTATTGAGACAGTCAGGGCGGAGGGGTATATCGGAATAATATTTACCGGCGGTCCCAACAGCGTTTACGATGAGAAATCCCCGAAGTATTCCCCTGAAATATTTGAGCTTGGCGTGCCCGTGCTGGGAATATGCTATGGGGCTCAGCTGATGTCGTACCTTCTTGGCGGCGAGGTGAAGGCTGCGCCTGTCCGCGAATACGGCAAGACAGAAATCGCAGTGGACAGGGAATCTCGTCTTTTTACCAATGTTGAGGACAATACTGTGGTCTGGATGAGCCATACCGATTACATTTCAGAACTTCCGGATGGCTTTATTTCATCGGCTCATAGCGACGCGTGTCCTGTTGCCGCTATGGAAAACAGAGAACGCGGACTTTACGCGGTTCAGTTCCATCTGGAGGTGCAGCACACCGCCGAGGGAGACAAAATGCTGCGCGCATTTCTCTATGACGTATGCCGCGCGGACGGCGACTGGACAATGAATTCCTTTGTGGAAGAAACGGTTGCCGCGCTCAGGGAGAAAATAGGGGAGAGGAAGGTGCTCTGCGCGCTGTCGGGAGGCGTGGACAGTTCGGTTGCCGCTGTAATGATTCATAAGGCAGTGGGAAGAAACTTGACCTGCATTTTTGTGGACAACGGACTTCTCCGAAAGAACGAGGGCGACGAGGTCGAGAAAGTGTTCAAGGAACAGTTTGATATAAATATGATCCGTGTCAACGCGCAGGAGCGTTTTTTAGAACGACTTGCCGGAAAGACAGAGCCGGAACAGAAGCGCAAGGTAATCGGCGAGGAATTCATCAGGGTATTTGAAGCCGAGGCGAAGAAGCTGGGCAAGGTGGATTATCTGGTGCAGGGGACCATTTATCCCGATGTGATAGAGAGCGGCGCGGGCGACGCGGCGAACATCAAGAGCCATCACAATGTGGGAGGTCTGCCGGAGCATGTTGATTTTGAGGAGATAATTGAGCCGCTTCGTTACCTCTTCAAGGACGAGGTGCGCCGCGCGGGACTTGAATTGGGAATTCCGGAGAATCTTGTGTACCGTCAGCCATTCCCGGGACCGGGACTTGCCGTTCGTTGCCTCGGCGAGATAACGGAATACAAGCTGAACATTCTGCGGGAAGCCGACGCGATATTCCGGGAGGAAATCGCCAGAGCTGGACTGGACAGGGATATCAATCAATATTTTGCCGTGCTGACCGATATGCGTTCGGTAGGGGTGATGGGGGACGCGAGAACCTATGATTATACGGTAGCCCTCCGCGCGGTCAATACAATAGACTTCATGACCGCGGACTGGGCGAGAATCCCATATGATGTTCTCGAAGCCGCCTCCAGCCGTATTGTCAATGAGGTAGGCCACGTCAACCGCATTGTGTACGATATTACCAGCAAGCCACCCGCCACCATCGAGTGGGAATAGTGGAAATTTGACCAAAAAAGTCCGGGAAGCCCCTACAATAGGGCATCCCGGACTTTGTGCATTTTGTTCTGG
>ONWI01000238.1 GCA_900321515.1 uncultured Eubacteriales bacterium
ATACACCTCCCTGTATACAAACAAAAGAGTGGGTCGCCCCACTCTTTTATCCTTTCTTCCATAATCTTCTATACAATAATAGCACACAATAATGTAATTTACAAGATGTTTAATTTTTTTCTCTTTTTTGTTCAAACAACGCCTCTGAACAGAGGCGCTATATTATGCATATTTCACAATTCAGCAAGATAATTGCCCTCATTTAATCGGTTCTGCCTGCGTCGGAAGTACCTTCGTCAGGAATATCTCCTCCGGCAAAAACCGATTTGTCAGAAGAAATGCGGGCTATTTCGCGCTGATCACCGTCATCCGCCGGAAACCCGCTTATTCCAAGCCTCCTGTACTCCGCGAACCAGAATTTTTCGGCGGACGATCTGAATGCTTCGGCTTTCTTCATCTGTTCGGCAGCAGTTTCGCGCCTATGCCTGAGATCGTCAACCCCCGCTTTGAGCACGTCACATTCCTCGCAGGCGGCATAATAGCTGCTTTCCTTATCTGCCAGCACCTTCCTGAGAGATTCCAGCTCGTCTTCGGCGTTCTCAATGAGCTTGACCTTTTCCTGAATCTTTTCATTTTCGCGGGCGATCATGCTGTCTATGCGTTCAAGATTTCCCTCAACAGCCTTCACCTTCCGGCAGACCTGTACGAGAGACTGCTTCGGAGGGGTAATTTCTTCATCCGGCAAAAGACACGCCGAAACGCTGACGTCATCCCCGCTGCCGCCCTCGCTGATCTTTGGAAGAAGCTCGCTGAGCCGTTCAACGGCACGCTGCGCGCCTTCCTGACGGCACCAGAAGGCGACCGAATAAAAGAAATTGTACAGCCCGGCGGCATCAAAGCTTTCCTCAACGCCGTCAGAAGAAACAAAAAACGCCAACGGAAGAATATCGCTGTAATAATGCCGGAACAATTTTTCCGCCCCGCGGTTGCACAGCGACGTAGAACGGTTGCCAACGCAGTTTTCGTCAGCCGGCACCGGCTCGACAAATATCCCTCCCGGATAAGCCGAAACGCACTTGCCGTCCCCTATCTGAATGCATAGGAAATAACGCTTCGTCACCATGGAGGCAATCAGTGTGCAGCCGTAAGCGCGCTCGACATTCTCGCCTCTGACGTACTGGGCGCGTATTTCCTGGGAAGCCTGTCCGAGTTCCTCCTGCGAAAACGGATTTGACGCAGCCGCGGAAATCACCTTCTTCTTCCAGCAGGCAGCTATTTCCCGCTCGAGAGATCGCACATTTTGCTCAAAATCGGATTGGCGGATATCGGTGATATGACTGGTTATTCCCTGAAACTCCCTGAGCAAATTCAGGCATATCTCGCAGGCGAACTTCGCTCCCTCCGCACTTCTGAAGCAATTTGAATCCCCGTGACCGTCGCTTATTATCGCTGCGGAAAGCGAGCTGTCGCCGTAAGAAACAGAATAGTCCTCGCAGGGCTTTGCCTTGGCGATATGGCTCTTTCCCACGCAGTGTGAATTCAGTTGAATGTACGACTGCAATTAAGTCACCCCGTTCAGAAATTAAAGTCGTTGTCCCAGTCTATCTCTCCGATCGGAAGAGTGGGACTCGCGGTTTCGGCAGCCGTGGGAGCGGGTTCATTTGCCGGGACGGGGAACTGCCTGGCGGGAGTCCTCCCGAGGGAGGAATTATGCGTATATGCTGCCGATGGCTGCGGATTGCTGTTTTGAATCGAGCCTTGGTGGGTGACCGAATCCACGCCGGTCAGAGTCACCAGCCTGATCTGACGGGCGAGAACTGCTGTGTTCTTTGCCTCATAGACGTTTTTTTCATTGTCAGTAAATTCGGTCAGAACTCTCCTGCAATCTTCGCTGAGCGCGCCATCCTCGATGGCTATACCCACCCTGGTGGAATATTTAAACCACTTGTTGCGTTTAAGCTCGTCGAGATTTTCACGGTAAAGTCCCATATCAGACGGCTTGCCGTCGGTCATGAAAACGATAAGCGGCGTGTAGGCTCCGGCGGTTGAACTCATGAACTGATCGGCTGAGAGCTTTTCGTTCAGCTTCTCAAACGCCCTGCCGTAATTGGTCCCCCCGTAAACGTCGGTGATGTCCGTGTATTGAAATGTGGAAACAGGCTGCGGAACAATCGTCCGCCAGCGCGCATTGGTAGAGAACTCCATGACCGCGACTTTTATTTCCGCCGAGGTATTACCCTTCTCCCGCTTTTTCAGCTCCGGCAGCACGTTCCGAATGGCGTCGTTGACAGCGCCGATGCGCGCGCCCTTCATGCTGCCGGAGATGTCTATGATAAAGATAACTATCATCGCACGTTTTTTAAGCGAAGTAACTATATCTGAAACATTTGGCGTCTGAACCGGCTGACGCTGCACGTTCACGCCGGTATCCAGACTGTCAAATTCCCCGAAATCAAACGATTCGAGATCAAAAAAATCATTATCAGCCATTTCCGCTGCCTCCTAAAATACCTTTCCCGTGACGTTTCCGAAGCATATTACCGTTCCCGGAATGAGCGGAGCGAATTTCCTCGGCGGCACTCTGACCGGTTCTCTGCCCGGAAGAGTAACCACCCATGTGTCGCCCGAAAGATTGCCCAGACCGTACACTTCGGGATTTGAAGCGCTCGCCCTCACGCAGCCGGACGGCGTTTTGCAGTCGGTTGACGTGCAATCGGTCTGGCAGGAATACAGAACCGTTTCCGGAGCCAGAGCGATTATCAGTTCGTCCGTGCGCAGAAGTCGGCAGCCGTCGGGAATCGTTCCGGGCTTATAACAGTTGACAAACTGTTCCCTGCCGCCCAGCCTGACCAGCATTCCACGCGCCCTTATCAGCACATCGAACCATTGAAGCTCCGTAACGCGGCTGTCTATGTTTTTAAGGCCGACGGTGAACGCCTTGGTAAATGCCGCTGTGAGATCGGGCGGGAACATCTGCCAGCGCCGGATTACATTATCGTGCGCGCCGGGGAGCGGACGGTTCTTTTTATTTACGGGGTCGTAAACAAAAAGCGGATCTTCTCCGAACATCCTTGCGCCGTTGGAGTCGGTCAGCGGGAAACGCACGGTATATCTGCCCTCGAGCGGGTGGTCGATGTAGAAAAGCCTGAAAAGTATCACGGCGAGAGAATATCTGTCGGAATGAGTGTTCGGGCGTTCCCTGTCTGTTACAACCTCCGGAGCCATGTACTTCGGCATTCCCTTCACTCCTAAATTCACGCCGAAGGGCGCTACATTGTCATTGTCGCAGATCAGCAGTCCGCCATCCGACGGTTCGATGAAAAAGCTCCCCTCGTTGAGATCCTGATAGCTGTAGCCGAGACTGTGCAGCTTCATGAATCCGTCCGTGATATTCAGCGCGGCGGCAAACAGCGTGTCCCAGCTCGAAAAGCGCGCTTCACCGGTGAGAAATTCGCTGTACTTGCGGTAATTTTTCGGACGCAGCTTCATAATGTATCCGAATCTGCCGCCGGTCTTTCCGGTCAGTGCAAGCGGCCATAGGAAATATTCCGCGGGCGGTCCCATTTTGATATTGTGAAGCAGATTATTGTAAAAATCTTCGGAGGGTTTTATTTTGCTGTACCATTTCAGGGCGTATTCCTGACCGCGCATCTCCACCCGGTAAACCTCGCCCTGTCCGCCCTCGTCGATATAATCAACAATCCGTATGCTTCCGCCGTCTGTCAGCGGTATATATGAGCCGTTTTTTAATGAGGGCATTTTCCCGTCACCTCCTACAATGATTTTACCTCGCTAGCCCACGGGGCTTGCGCATTTTTAGCCGGAGCTTTTTTCTCCATCCGTGGGAAGGGCGGATTTGGTTTTTTCGATTTCGGTATTCGCCCGACCGCAATTTTTTCCGGGTGCGTCTCGCTCGCTCGGCTCCGCCGAGCTTGTGGGGCGCTG
>ONWI01000206.1 GCA_900321515.1 uncultured Eubacteriales bacterium
ATCAGTCGCGGCTGCATTTCCGGGGTGAGGGTCCACAGCGATATATTCCAGCGCATGAACGGAATGTGCAGTGCCGCGCCGTTTGCTGCCGGCGGAACAAGGGGAGGCAATTGCAGGTTCGTCTCATACGGGGCTTTGAACGGGTTTATAAGCAGATTTTCAGGATAGAATATAGTTTAACATGGATATATGCGTTGTCATTCATTTGAAAGAACGCGTTTATCCATGTTTTTTTAATAGGAATGCTTTTTAAATGAAAAATACTTTTGGCAAAAAACATATTGAATTTTGTATAAGGCCTGTGCTATAATATTATGAATTATATAAAACCGACTGCAAGGAGGGTGCAATTATGATAATAATGGGCATTGACCCGGGATACGCCCTGGTCGGATTCGGCATAGTCAGATATGATCCGCCAAGATTTCTCCCTGTGGAATACGGCTCCATCACAACCAAGCCGGATGCCCCGTTTGAACGCCGTCTGGAAACCATATTCATGCGCACGCTCGAGCTTATCGACAAGCGCAAGCCCGAAGCCATCGCCATCGAGCGGCTGTATTATACCAACAACGCAAAGACGGTCATCGGCGTGGCGGAGGCGCGCGGGGTAATACTTCTGGCGGCACAGATCAAAGGCATACCCATCTTTGAATACACTCCGCTTCAGGTCAAGCAGGCGGTCACCGGCTACGGTCAGGCGTTGAAGCCACAGATGCAGGAAATGACCCGCCGTCTGCTCTGCCTCAAGGAAATTCCCAAACCCGACGACACCGCCGACGCGCTTGCCATAGCCATCTGCCACGGTCAGAACTGCACCGTAAGCCGGCGGATTCAAAAGACCAATTATCCCCATAAGAACTGAGGTTATACCGTAAAATGATATACAGTCTTACAGGCAAATATGTCGCAGCAGAACCGAATTTCGTGGTTATAGACTGCGGCGGCGTAGGTTTTCAATGCTTTACTTCAACGTCAACAATGACACGGATGCCGCAGCAAGGCTCGACGGTGACACTTTACACATTCATGAGCGTCACCGAGAACGCCATAACGCTCTACGGCTTTTCGGAAAAAACCGAACTGAGCTGTTTCAAAATGCTTATTTCCGTGTCGGGCATAGGTCCCAAGGCTGCAATAGCCATTCTCTCCGCCCTTTCTCCCGAGGACGTTGCGCTTGCGGTGGGTTCGGGAGATTACAAGGCGATTACACGCGCAAACGGAGTCGGACCAAAAATCGCGCAGCGCGTGGTGCTTGAACTGAAGGACAAATTCAAAAGCATGGGCGCGCCTTCCGACCTTCCAAAAGGCGCACAGGGCGGCGCGGTTTCAGCTTCAAGCAACGCCGCCGCGGCAATCAACGCCCTGATGGTGCTGGGATGTCAGTCCTCCGAAGCCGCCAAGCTGGTCGCAAAGCTGGACTCCACACTGCCCACAGAAGAAATTATCCGTCTGGCGCTCATAGAAATGGCGAAAGGAATATAAGAGCCTGCTTCGCCCATATTTTGCCAATTTTGCCTGCGGTTTTGGCAAAAAATATAAATATTTATTCAGGCGGCTTAGTCGGCACACATGGAGATTGGTCAGCAGGCTCCGATGCGCGGACTAAACCGGGTTAATTGAAAACCGAAAACGAAAACCAATCATTAAGGAGCGCTCAACGCTGAAAAAAAAAGAAATGAAAAACAACAAAAATATTAACAACGACAGCGAAATCAAATCGGTATCGTTTGATGAAGCCGAAAGCGCATACTTCGATTCGGATGACACCGACTTTGAAAACCGCATCGTTGCGCCGGAATACAATCCCGACGACGCGGATACCGAAAATCCCCTGCGCCCGCAGACATTGGACGCCTACATCGGACAGAACACCGTCAAACAGAATCTCTCTGTTTACATCAGCGCGGCGCTTGCCCGTCACGAGAGCCTTGACCACTGTCTGCTCTATGGACCTCCCGGGCTGGGAAAAACCACGCTTGCCGGAATCATAGCGCACGAAATGGGTGTCGGTCTGCGCATCACATCAGGTCCGGCAATCGAACGTCCCGGAGATCTGGCTGCGCTGCTGAGTTCGCTCAATCCAGGGGACGTGCTGTTTATCGACGAAATACACCGCCTTTCGCGCACCGTGGAGGAAATCCTCTATCCGGCGATGGAGGACTTTGCCATTGACATTATCACCGGCAAGGGACAGGGCGCGATGAGCTATCATCTGCCGCTGCCCAGATTCACCCTTGTGGGAGCCACCACGCGCGCCGGACAGCTTTCCGCCCCTCTGCGCGACCGCTTCGGAGTGGTGCTGCGGCTTGAATTATATACTACCGAACAGCTTGCCGACATAGTGGAACGTTCGGCGGGCATTCTCGGCATAGCCATAGACCGCGACGGCGCGATGGAACTCGCCTCCCGTTCGCGCGGAACGCCGCGTATCGCCAATAGACTGCTGCGGCGCGTGCGCGATTTCGCGCAGGTCGTCGGCAACGGGATCATCACCTGCGACATAGCCCGCATGGCGCTCGACCGTCAGGAAATCGACGAGCTCGGGCTTGACAAGATTGACCGTCTGCTGCTCTCGGGCATAATAAATTATTACGGAGGCGGCCCCGTCGGTCTGGAAACAATTGCGGCAGCCATCGGCGAGGAAGCGATTACGATTGAGGACGTTTACGAGCCGTATCTCATGCAGATAGGATTTCTTGCCCGCACACCCCGCGGGCGCTGTGCGACGCGTTCAGCCTACCTGCACCTTGGGCTGACTCCGCCGGAGCAGCCGTCGATTCCTCAGCAGCAGTCGCTCTTTGACTGAGAGCCATCGTATGGATACTCATAATGTGCGCTAATAGCAGCATGAGCAAAAATTTACCGGCGAATCAATCTTTGAATTATTGAAGGGAATGCATATAAAATGAAAATCAAGAATGACAGATCAGCGTTTTACGGAACATTAGGAGAGACCATAGACATATATCAGGCGGAACACGCCGCGGCCGCGGCATTTGCCAAGCTGGGAGGATATTCCTCCGCCACCCGCGTCCGCTGCAAAGTAGTTGTAGGTCACGACGACAGTCCCGCAGCCGACATGATGACTTCAGCGGTATGCGCGGCGCTCTGCGCTTCGGGAGCGGACGTTATCACACTCGGACTTGTGCCTTCCGGCGCGGTCTCATACCTTACCTGCGTATGCGACGCGATGATGGGCGTCATGATAACAGGCGGAAGCTACGACAGGAATGTAAGCGGACTCAAATTCTATCAGAAGGACGGCAGACAGGTCACAGGCGAACTCCTTCAGGCAATACACGACGCGACTGACGTGGGCACCTCGGTAAGCTGCAAGTACGCCGGCAGCATCAGTCAAGCGGACCCCGCTGTAATCGGCATGTATAAGCGAAATCTCGCGGACGCTTCCGGATACACGATGTTTGAGAGTCTCAAGGTCGCCGTGGACTGCACTGGCAGTGCTTGCGCACCTTTCGTGAAATATGTGCTGGAACAGCTTGGCGCAAGCGTCTCGCTCATGAGCGGCAGCGATACGGACAAGCCGGGTTCTTATTCGTTTGAGAATCCGTCGCTTCTGATAGACTATGTGAGCGACACGGAAAGCGACATAGGATTTGCGTTCAGCGCCGACGGCGAAATATGCATCGTAGCCCTCCCCGACGGCAGAGTTCTCGATTCCGAGCGACTTGCCGAGGTATTCGGCAGGGTCTACGGCAAGGCCTACAACAATGAGGATATAACTCCCGTAATTATGATAAGCGACAATTGCCACATAGCGCTCGCCCCCTACATCAAATCCATGGGAGCGGAAACCAAGACCGTCACCGGCGATTACAGCTATCTCGCCGAGGAATACGCCGCTTTCGATTCGGTTATTATGGCGGTTGACCGCTTCAACGGCATCATATTTCCCCGCCGTGCCTATGTTCCGGACGGTCTGATGACCGCCGTAATGCTTCTGAGCTGTATGAACCGCATGGGCATGTCCATCGTCGAGCTTTCATCGGCAGTTCCAAAGCTCATACGCAGCGCAACCACAGTAATCATTCCGTCAGGGGCATTCATACCCGTTCTCCGAACCACCGATTTAGAGGAGGAGATCCGCGTCAAGCGCTCATACCTTTCGGGCGACGGACGCGTGCTGATGTACCGTCCTGAGTCCAACAAGGTGGAGATCATCGTGGAGGGCATCAAGGTGCAGCAGGTCAACAAGGTCATCGAAGAAGTCGAAGCCCTGGTGCGCAAGAATCTCCGCGTACCCGACGGCACGTCAATTTACCGCCGTCCGTCCGAGAACAATGAGCCAAAGCCCGCCGCACAACCCGCCGCACAGTCGGAAGTTCAGCCTGCGGAAGGCGAATATGTTGACTTCAAAAAAGAAAGCTGAATAACGTGATATGAGACATTCTACAGACTGGAAGGATTATGAACTGATAGACGCGTCTTCCGGTGAAAGACTGGAACGCTGGGGCGATATAATTCTCATTCGCCCCGATCCTCAGATAATCTGGAACACACCCAAAAAAAATCCCCTCTGGCATAAAGCACACGCCCGTTACCACCGTTCATCATCAGGCGGCGGCAAGTGGGAAGTAATAAAAAAAATCCCCGACGTCTGGCAGGTCAGATATAAATCGCTTGTCTTCAATATAAAGCCGATGGGCTTCAAGCACACCGGTCTTTTCCCGGAACAGGCGGTCAACTGGGACGACATGGCTCAAATGATCCGCGCTGCAAACCGTCGGGTAAAGGTGCTGAATCTCTTCGCCTATACCGGCGGGGCGACACTCGCCTGTCTTTCCGCCGGCGCGGAAGTCTGCCATGTGGACGCTTCCAAGGGCATGACACAGTGGGCGCGTGAAAACGCAGCGTCATCAGGACTTGACAAACTGCCGCAGCGCTGGATAGTGGACGACTGCATCAAATTCGTACAGCGCGAGATACGCCGAGGCAACCGCTACGACGCTGTCATCATGGATCCTCCAAGCTATGGCAGAGGTCCCGCCGGCGAGGTCTGGAAGCTGGAGGAACAGGTCTACTCGCTGGTGGAACTCTGCTCGCAGGTACTCACCGAATGCCCGCTTTTTTTCAACATAAACAGCTACACCACAGGACTCAGTCCGTCGGTTATGAATTACCTCAACGGCACGATTCTCAAACCGAAATTCGGCGGCATCATCACAGCCGACGAAATAGGACTCCCCGTAACCGAAACAGGCCTGATCCTCCCATGCGGAGCGACAGCCTCCTGGCGCACATCTCAGAAATGAGCGGACTCTCTCCACGCCGGGTGAAAGGAAATAATATGGAAGAAAAAAACAACATCGCTTCACCCGAATCAGACGGTGAAGGCAGCATTCAGATTTCGCTCCGTGACGTGTATTTTGAATACGAGAGCACAGACGAATCCCCGCCCAAGGAAGTGCTTCACGGCGTTTCACTCGACATCAGGAAGGGTGAATTCGTGGCGCTGCTCGGGCACAACGGCTCAGGTAAATCCACCATTGCCAAGCACATGAACGCCATTCTCCTGCCGAGCGGAGGCAAAGTATATGTGGCGGGAATGGACACATCCCACGAGCAGCTTTTGACCGAAATACGCCGCACAGTCGGAATGGTATTCCAGAACCCGGACAATCAGCTTGTCGCCACCATCGTGGAAGAGGACGTCGCCTTCGGTCCGGAAAATCTCGGCGTGCCGTCGGACGAAATGCGCAGGCTGGTCGATGACTCACTGAAAGCCGTTGGCATGTACGAATACCGCCGTCACGCGCCCCATAAGCTCTCCGGGGGACAGAAGCAGCGCGTAGCTATAGCGGGAATTATCGCCATGCGTCCAAAGTGCATTGTCTTTGACGAACCGACCGCAATGCTTGACCCAAGAGGACGTCAGGAGGTCATGGATGCTATAGGCAATCTGGTCAGGAATCTCGGCATTACCGTCGTGCTTATCACGCATTACATGGACGAGGCGGCAAAAGCCGACCGCGTAATAATAATCAACGACGGCAGACTTCTCATGGAGGGCAAGCCAAACGAGGTATTCTGCCACATCGACGTTCTCCGCGAACACCACCTCGATGTTCCGCAGGCTACAGAACTTGCGCAGTTTCTGCATTCTGTGGGCTACGATATACCCGACGACGTACTCACACCCGAAGAATGCGCAAGAGCCATCCTGCGCGCGGCGCAGACGCACTGAAGGAACGCTTTTACAAACCAAACATCCACCAGCCACTAAAAACGGAGATATTTTCATGGGAATAATTGAAACACACGATCTGCGCTTTGTCTACGGCAAAGGCACTCCCTTTGAAAAGGTCGCACTCGACGGTGTGAGCATTTCGATAGAACAGGGAGAATTCATCGGCGTTATCGGACATACAGGTTCCGGCAAATCCACGCTCGTTCAGCTGCTCAACGGACTTCTCCGCCCCGAATCGGGAAAGGTTCTGCTCAACGGCAGCGACATATGGGCAAAGCCAAAAAAAATCAGAAACGTCAGATTTGAAGTGGGACTGGTCTTCCAGTACCCCGAATATCAGCTTTTTGAAGAAACTGTCTACAAGGACATCGCCTTCGGTCCAACCAACAAGGGCATCAAGGACAAAGCTGAACTGGATACGATAATCCGCACGGCTGCTGAATTCGCCGGGCTTAAGGAATCACTGCTCGAAAAATCGCCATTTGACCTTTCGGGCGGTGAAAAGCGGCGCGCAGCCATTGCGGGCGTAATCTCCATGCAGCCGAAAGTGCTCATTCTGGACGAACCCACCGCCGGCCTTGACCCTAAGGGCAGGGACAGAATACTCGACAGGATACGCGCATACCGCGAAAAGACCGGAAGCACGGTGCTGCTTGTATCTCACTCTATGGAAGACATAGCCCGTGTAGCCGATCGCGTTCTGGTCATGAATCGCGGCAAGGTAGAAATGTTCGACGAGACAAAGAACATATTCAAGCACGGCGAACGCCTTGCGGATATAGGACTTCGCGTCCCGCAGGTGACGCAGGTATTCCTCGAACTCAGGCGTCTGGGCGCCGACGTTCGCACCGACGTCTACACCATGGACTTTGCCAAGGGCGTGGCGCTGGATTTCCTGAGCGGCAGAACACAGTCCGTCATTGCACAGGAAAAAAATCCTGACGGCTTTGCAGCCGAAAAAGCCGAAGAAATCCCCGAAGGAGGCGAGGCGCAGTGATCTCAGATATTACCATAGGTCAGTTCATGCCGGGAAAATCATTCATTCACAAAATGGATCCGCGCATGAAAATTGTTCTGATGACGGCAATAATAATATTCATCTTCCTCGCAAAGAACCTTATGTCAATGGGCGCAATGCTCGGCTTTGTGATAATCGCAATTCTGTTATCCCGCATACCGCTCAGAATGTACTTCAAGGGGCTGAAAGCCATCTGGTTCCTTGTGTTCTTCACAGCCTCACTCAATATGCTATACATCAAAGGCGAGCATGTTTTATTTCAGTACCGTGCTGTCACAATTTACGAGGAGGCTCTCTGGCAGAGCGGATTCATTGCCATAAGACTTGTAATGATCGTGGTGATTAGTTCCATGCTGACCTACACCACCTCACCTACCGACCTCACCGCAGCCATAGAACGTCTGCTCGCGCCGTTGAAGATCATACGGGTACCGGTACACGAGCTTGCAATGATGATGACCATTGCGCTGAGATTCATTCCAACACTGCTTGAGGAAACAGAGAAAATTATGAACGCACAGAAGGCGCGCGGAGCTGACATGGAGAACGGCGGCATCATCAAAAGAGCAAAAGCGCTGATACCTATTCTCATTCCTCTTTTTATCTCGTCGTTCCGCAGGGCATTCGAACTTGCCACCGCCATGGACTGCCGGTGCTACACAGGCGGCAAGGGCCGCACCCGCCTGAATGTTCTAAGGTACCGCTTCCGTGATTTTTTCGCGCTTCTGCTGGTATGCGGTCTGTGCTCCGGGATAATTTATCTGAATACATTAGCTCCTTCATTGGTTAGATAAAGGAAGCAAGCGCCAAGCACAAGACACATTCCATCGAAAAACACTCGGAAAAATAACAGAAAACATCAAGAATATGTCTGAATCAGTGAAAGTCAAGTAAAGCAGAAATGTAAAAATGTCCCGCAAAATGAATGAAGTTTTGAATTACGGTGCGAACCCGTTTTCCTGAAACAATTCGTTTTGCGGGCGTATTGCCTTGAAGGACCATTTCCAGACCAAT
>ONWI01000204.1 GCA_900321515.1 uncultured Eubacteriales bacterium
ACATCGCCTCCGCTAAGATGAGCAATGGGTATTCCAAGCAAATGCGCCGCCGTTGCCACGCCCAGCATCTCATACCGGTCACCGAGAATGACTACCATGTCCGGATAAATCTTCCCGAAGAGTTCGGCAAATTTTTCTGTTGCAGCGCCAGTGGCAACAGCCATTCCTATTTTGCTGTCATCATCAAGAGGAATAAAAATTTTTGAGTATTCTTCAAAACCGTCAGCTTCAATTTCTTTATACGTGCCGCCGAATTTTTCACTAAGATGGGAGCCTGTCACAACAAGCTGAAGCTCCACATCCGTATTCTTTTTTAATCTGAACAACAAGGGACGAAGCAATCCGTATTCCGCTCTCGTAGCCGTTACAACACAAATCTTATACATTTATATTTCAATTCCTTCATCAACAGCATAATCTCTTATCGCCTTGGTGCCGAGAATTATATTCCACGCATTGGCGGGCAGTCCGGATGAACTGCGTTTAATACAAATGTCGCTCTTGTCGATCACCTTTCCGGCCGGTATATTTCTGCCGGCTACGATCCGCTTAAGCACCACCTTGGATATTTCCGCCTCAGAAGCTGTAGGCAATTTCAATCCGGTTCCCAGCGCCGTTTCGATATTCCGGATGGAATCCACCATCTTCCGAAATTCTGACGGCTCGGTACTGGCAATATGATCAGGACCCTGCATAGTTTTGTCGAGAGTAAAATGCTTTTCAATGACGGTTGCGCCAAGAGCAACTGCGGCGACAGGCACCTCTGTTCCCTGCGTATGATCCGAATAACCCACCGGCAGTCCGAATGCTGTCCGAAGGGTATTCATCGCTTTTAAATTCACCTGATCAAACGGGCAGGGATAATTGGTCGTGCAATGCAACAGAGTAATATCATTTGCGCCACCACGTCGCAAAGCGTTAAGAGATATCTCCACGTCAGACAGAGTTCCCATCCCTGTGCTCATAATGACAGGAAGCCCTTTGGAACCGCAATATGTAAGAAACGGAATGTTTCCGAGATCGCCTGACCCAATCTTGATAAACGGCACACCGACGTCCACCAGAAAATCCAGACTGTCGGTTTCATCCGCTGTGGATGAAAACAGAATGCCGATTTCATCACAGTAGGCTTTTATTTCTCTGAACTGATCAAAGCTTAATTCCAGTGATTTCAACATATCAAACTGAGACTGATTGCTGCCGGTATTCTCTATCTGATAATCCGCCTGTCTGACGTCCCTTGTAATAATCTTCTCAGTAATCCAGGTTTGAAACTTGACGATATCAGCGCCGGCGTTTTTAGCTTCTAAACACAACTGCCTGGCTATTTCCACACTGCCGTTATGATTGACCCCGGCTTCGGCTATGATCAGAGTTTTGTTATTTTTCGTCACAAAAGATTTTCCTCTCTGCGTACCTTACTTTCAAAGTATTTCAAAATATAAATCTTACTCATGCACGATACTTTATCATACGTGTATTATTTTCATCAAATCCGGCATTCAGCTTTTTTCTTAAATCGGTCAACATATCAGCTTTATCCTGATCGAAAACGGTTCTTCCTATGACAAATGGCAGTCTTCCGTTTTTATTAAACTGCTTCTTAAATTGAAACAGATTATCATCCTCAGTCAATCCGCCGCCAAGATGAAATTTTTTTATTCCCTGACAGCTCGCCCAGCAAGCTGTCTCATAGAGCAAAAGGTTGCTGGGAGCATATTTTCTGTAATCAGTAATTGTTCCGGCAAGATGATAATGAATGAATCTGTCATTATAGTACATAATGGCAGCCGCTATAATCCGCTCTTCTTTTTTCGCATAAAAAATACATGCATTTTCTTTCAGGCCGGATTGAATTTCAAAATATTTATCATCGAAGAAATAATAATCGGAGGCATTATTCTTCTCCATCGTGTGACGATAAATTGGGATAAAGTCCCGGTACTCATCTATTGGTCTGCGTTCGATGACTATGCCGCTTTTTATGGCTTTTCTCACCATATTACGATTTTTACTGTCGAAATTATTCATAATTATTTCCGGAGAAGATGTATCAATGAATATTGTATCATGCAAGTATCTGGTTTCAAACATCCGCGATGTGTTTTCATGGTTCAAAAGCAAGGGGTGAAACCTGATAAACTGTGAAACAATTCCTTTACTAACCGCATACTCTTCAAATTCTTTCATAAAACTGTCCTGCGAACATGCGGTGGCAGGATTGTCCCATAGTGGTCCTCCGTATCCGTAAGGCGTTTGCAAATCATAGTATGTGTTGTGCTCAAGAGCACCCTTGAATTTAGGATCATCTGCAATATCCGACATCATGACCACATAGCAAAAACGCGAGTCATCATCCTCGTACTCAATCAGAAAAGGAACTCCGTCGCCGTGCAGCTGAAAAGACAACGCATACTCCTGCAAATAATAAATATCCCAGTTTTTATAGGATTTAACCTTACTGTTCCATAATTCCTTTTGAGAAATATCAATAATACTCAGAATAGTAAATCACCTTCATATTTCAAAATTATTTCGGACAGATATTCAATGTGCATATTATTGTATCTCTGATCGATAGGCAGTGAAATCAGCTCCTGCGAGTTTTTAAGGGCAAACGGCCTGCTGTCCGGCTGGGTATTGTCAAACGGCCAATGAACCGCGCAATAGATTTTATTGTCCATAAGGTACGATCTTAACGCATCGCGTCCGTGAACTCTGAGCGGATAAGCCAGCGGAATATCCGAGACGCCAAATGAAAGAGCGGGCTGGATTCCGTGAAGGGAAAGAAGGTCGGATAGCAGCTCATAGTTTTTTCTCCGCCTTTGCATCAAATCCTCTATGCTTACGCAGGAAGCAATAAACCGCGCAAAATCAGACATCATGCCAATATCCGTCTGCTGATCTATCAGATGCTCGCTTGCGGCAAATATTCTTCTGTAATCAGCATTATAATCCAGACCGTCATTCAGATACATGTCCTTCAGCATCATTCCGTATACACGTCGGTTATCGGTGCTGTTGGGATAATCCGGCGCTGTGAGAGCAAGATATTGACTGTCGGAAGCGTAATACAGCAACCCCCCACGCGGAACAGGCATCCATTTGCGAATGCTGCAAACCATATAATCGCCTATGGTGCTCTTTTGAGAGAAAATGCTATGGGTAGTATCTTCTACAATGGCACAACCGTGCTGATTTGCCAACAGTTTGATTTCGTTTAGTATTTCGGGCGGCTGCAATGCTCCGAAGTAATGCATTAAGAAGATAAGTTTGGTTTTTTCGTTTATTTTCTTCTTAAGATCAATCAAATTCACTGTAAAATCATTATTCAGACCATAATAGCCTGTTTTATCAGGCGGGAAACAATTCGAAACTGATTCACAGATAAATTCCGGAAGAAGGATATTATCGTCATTTTTCAGATGCTTGGCAATGTGTTTTAACGCGCTTCTTCCACTGTCAAACCAGAATGCGTTTTGATAATCGGAAATATAATTAAAAATACTGTCCTCTTTCAAACTCAGATTTGACAGAGACAGATTGTAGTCGCTTCCTAATTCCATAACTCATTCCCCATACAGTTTCTTCCTCATCTCTTCCAACTCAGAAAGCTGCCCCATATCGAGCCATTCGCTTTCGCTGACGGGGAAGACGGATACTTTTCGTCCCTTCTGCCGCTGTTTTTCAAC
>ONWI01000203.1 GCA_900321515.1 uncultured Eubacteriales bacterium
ATCAGAATTGATTTCCCTGGAAGAGCGAGCAATTCTGTTGCATTACGGCTGCCGATATGATATAATTAATAAATATATACAAAAGCCATTGTAAAAAGAAAAAAGAAAAAAGCATAGCGCGGCGAATGATTAGCGAGCGAATGCGAGCGTGGGGTCCAGGGGGCAAGGCTCCCTGGCAGGTCAAGGGCAGAGCCCTCGAGAGCTCGGCGGAGCCGAGCGAGCAAAACGCACCTGGGTAAAAATCGGGGGCAGGCGAATACCGAAATTGGAAAAATCCAAATCCGCCCTTCCCGCGGGGGGAGAAAAAGAACCCCGTTTAAAAACGTCCAAAGCCCCGTATAACCGCCTTTTTTATATTTTACAATCGGCTGAAATATGAAAAAAGGCGGTTATTGACGGAAAATGAGCAGGGCTATGATTGCGATGAGCGGCGGAGTGGACAGCTCCGTGGCGGCGTTGCTTGCGATAAGACAGGGATTTGAGGCGGTGGGAGCCACTATGCGCCTGACCGAAGGTTCAGGTGAAGGCGATATTGACGACGCCATGAGCGTCTGCTCGCGTCTGGGGATAGAACATCATGTCTTTGAAATGCGCCGGGAATTTGACAGGGAAGTAATGCGTCGTTTTGCCGATTCCTATATGAGTGGAGAAACCCCTAATCCCTGCATCATATGCAATAAATACATCAAATTCGGAGGACTGCTCGACAGGGCGCTGGAATTGGGCTGCGGGCATATCGTCACGGGACATTACGCCTCGGTCAGATTCGACGAAGGTTCTGGACGCTGGCTTCTGGTCAAGGCAGCGGACCGATCAAAGGATCAGACCTACTTCCTTTATATGCTGAGTCAGGAGCAGCTTTCCCGGGTGATTTTCCCATTGGGAGGTCTTACCAAGGCGGAGGTGCGGGAGCTTGCGGAGGAGAATGGCTTTGTCACATCGCGCAAGCACGACAGCCAGGATATCTGCTTTGTTCCAGGCGGAGATTATGCGGACTTCCTCAGGCGGTATCTCGGTGTGGAATTTCCAGAGGGAGATTTCCTCAGTCTCAGCGGCGAGGTAATAGGAAAACACAGCGGCGCCGTCCGTTACACAATCGGACAGCGCAAGGGACTGGGCATGGGCTTCAACCGGCCTGTGTACGTCTGCCGCAAGAATATGACGGCCAATACCGTCACACTCGGAGATAATGCCGATCTTTTCAGCAGACGGGTTGTTGCCGGCGACGTCAATATGATGGGGCTTTCCCGAATAGACCGTCCCATCCGCGTTCTGGCAAAGATAAGGTATTCCCAGCGTGAGGAATGGGCTTATCTTGAACAAACCGGCGACGGCGTGATTACTCTGGAATTTGACAGTCCTCAGCGTGCGGTGGCGCCGGGTCAGGCTGTCGTATGTTACGACGGTGACTGCGTGATCTGCGGAGGCAGAATAATCCGGGGAGAGAACTGACGGCATATTATTTACAAAATTACGCATTAAATATTTACATATTAGGTATATTATAAACTGTAACATTTTTATTGATGGATTGAGGTGCCGATATGAAACGCAATCGCTTTATCCGCGTTGTCTCGATGCTCATTGCCGTGGGAGTGACAGTGGTGCATCTGGCGGCGTGCGGCAAGGATAAAACAAATGATTCTCCACCCGTGACTTTCAGAATCATGTCGTGGAACGAAGACTTCCGCAATCTGATGGAGAACTATTTTATTCCTCGCCATTCGGAACTGATGCGGAACGTCAGGCTGGAATGGGTTACAGATGAGATAAACGGATATCGTTCCGGCGTTCAGCGCAGACTCGCGGACGGCGAGCAGATAGACCTTTTCCTTGGGGACAGCGAAATGGCTCCCTATTTCGCCGCGGACAACAATGTTGCCACGCTCGCTCAGGTCGGCATAAATGACAGCGAACTTTCGGCGCAGTACCGCTTCGCGCGCATACTCGGCTCGGACAGAGACGGGGTCCAGAAAGGCTCCGCCTTTGATATCGAGCCAGGAATACTGCTCTACCGCACGGACTACGCAGAACAGTATCTTGGCATTACACATCAGGAGGAAATGCAGGAGAAGCTGTCTTCCTGGGATTCATTCGTGTCTGTCGCCCGCGCGCTGAGCGAAAATTCCGGAGGCAAGGTCAGGATGCTGCCCAACAGCGCCGAACTGTGGAAGTCCGTGGAATGCGCGATGTACGGGCTTTGGCTCTCCGAAGGCCAGCTTTCCGTGTCGGACGAAACAATAGGGCATTGGCTGGACATAGTCAAGGAGCTTGAATCACTGAATGCATTTGCCGGGGTGAAGACACTCGACGACGACTGGTACAGCTCGATTGACAGCGGCGTATTCTGTTTTTATGCAGCGCCGTGGCTCTGCAAGAGCAGTCCCGCCGGGCAGGCTGACATTACCACCGTTTTTTCCTCCGCCAGACGCAGCGGCGCTTCCTTCGGGAAATTCAAAACGTCCCTTGCCCCCAACGGATTCGTTTACGGAGGCAGGTGGCTCTACTGTCCCAAGAAATCAGCCAATATGGATATTGCAGCCGAAATTATCAGGGCTTTTACCTGCGACAGCGGATTTATGAAGCTGATTGCATTAGCTGAAATGCAGTATGTCAACAACAGCGATGTATGCAGCGAGCTTGCCGGCATGAAGATTCCCAATCCGCTTTTTGACGGGCTCGACGCCTTTTCGGTTTACAATGCGGCAGCTCGCGGACTTGAATTTTCCTCACCGACTGTTTATGACGCTTCCATAAGCAGATTATTGTACGACCAGACAAAGAAATACGGCAATGGCGAGATAAGACTCAGCGAGGCAATCAATCATTTCCGCCTGAATGTATGGAAAAAGCATGAGGAGATAACTTCCGAGCCGTAGTTACTAGCGAAACGGGCTGTTGATATTCCATAAGTATGAAAAATATGTTAAAAAAACATATCAATATCCCCTCATGAGGTTACAGTGCATTAATAATCTTTGACAATTGGAAAATTGTGTGGTAGAATATCTTTGACTGCATAAAAGAAAATGCGGTCGGTTTATAATTAATTGTTTGGTTTTATGATTTTCCTTTTATGGTTATATTCTTATCACACAAGGTCAGCAATCAGGTTTAATACTAAAGGAGAGATTTTAAATGGAATTCAAAGGTCTGTGCCTGGGCTGTATGAATAACAAGGGCGACGCCATGCAGTGCCCTAAATGCGGCTATGTCGATGGTACGCCTCAGGTATTGCCTTATCTTGAACCCGGAACACTGCTCAAGGAAAGATATATTGTAGGCAAGCATCTCAGCGCAAACGGCGAGGGTGTTACCTACATCGGCTTTGACGTCACGACAAGCAAAAAAGTTACTGTAAGAGAATATCTGCCCAAGACGCTGTGTTCCAGAGTCAAGGACGACGACAGCATTATTATCGCTTCCGGCAACAAGCTGGTATATCAGGATTATCTGCAGGATTTCATGGAGATAGGCAGGGCGCTTGCCAAGCTGTCGGGTCTGCCCTCGGTAGTTCCGGTTGTAGATATGTTTGAGGCCAACAAGACGGCATATATCATTTATGAATTCGTTGACGGCAAGCCGCTCGACGAAATAATCAAACGTGCGCGGCGCTTCACATGGGAGGAAACCCGACCGCTCTTCCTGCCGCTTATATCCACAGTCAATTCCGCCCACTCAATCGGGCTTGTTCATTTCGGCATATCGCCTGAGAATATCATCATGACCCGCAGCGGAACACTCAAGCTGCAGGGGTTCGGAAGCCCTGACGCGCATCTCGCCGAAACGGAGCTTGCCGCCGAATTCTACGAGGGATTCAGCGCAATCGAGCAGTATTCGCTTGAGGGCAAGAAGGGCAAGTGGACAGATGTTTACGCCATGTGCGCGGTCTTATTCTATGCCCTTACGGGAAAGAGACCGCCCGACGCGGTTTCGCGCTCATATGAGCCCCGTCTCAATATGCCTGCCGATGTGGCTCAGAATATTCCCACCCATGTGGTAACAGCTCTTGCGGGCGGCTTGCAGGTCAACATTGAAAGCCGTACTCATTCGATGGAAGAGCTGAAAAATCAGCTTACAAATCCCGTTCCGCGCAGACCCGAGCCAAAGCCTGTACCGGCGGCAGCTCCGCCGGCAGCGCCGGATTACGGTGACAGATATGTCGATGAGCCTCCCTATCAGGAGCAGCCGGTGCGCGCGGCTTCGTCACAGATGAACCGTCCTGCCCGCGAATATGCAGCCGATGACGAGCAGGAGATTTCCCCCTACAAATACGGCATCATTTCCGGTCTGATCGGATTTGTGGTGCTTGGCGTTATCGCGCTGATTTGTCTGAATCTGATTGTCATTCCGATGATGAACAAAAACAGCCAGGATGATGACGACGATATTTCATCATCTTACGTTTCGTCTGATGAAGGCGGCACCGAGTCGGAGCCTACCGTTCTCTACAGGGTTCCAAAACTTGTCAACAAGAAATGGAGCAATGTGGACGGCAATGAGAAATACGGCAATTTCTACATTCGCATGTCGGAAGAAGTCTATGACGAGAATTACGAAGAAGGCAGGATTATTTCGCAGTCCGTGGAGGCAGGCGCCACCGTGGCAAAGAATACTCCTATCAGCGTAGTTGTCAGCAAGGGCTCCAAAATGCGCACTGTTCCCGATATCATAGGCAAGAATGTTTCTGATGCTGCCAAGGAACTGGAACAGGCGGGTCTGGCTCTCGGCGATCAGGCTGAGGAATACAGCGATGACGTCGAAAGCGGAAAGATTATCCGACTCAACGGTATCGAGCCGGGCAAGAAGATTCAGGCGGGCAGCATGATCAATGTTGTGGTAAGCCTGGGTCCCGAAGATTAGAAGTTTATATAATTTTAAAGCGCCGTGTGAACTGCAAAACAGTCACACGGCGCTTATTATGTCTGAATAAATTACGCTTCGATATAAAGAATGCCCAGCGTATTCGGACCGCAATGGCTGTATACTGTGCAGCCGGCCCTTGTTTCAAGCACTTCGTCAAACATTCCCGAATCACGCACCTGCTCCAGAGCGGCATCCACTGCCGCCCTGTCCTCGAAGGTGTGGGTTATGAAAACCCTTTTGCGCACGACGTCGGGAGTGGAATCGAGCCTGTCTTTGATGTAGAGCGGGATTATCTTGTCGATGTTTCCGCGGTATTTCTTGCCGACGGACATTTTGCCGTCGATGACCTCAATGCACGGTTTGAGCCGGAGCAGATTCGCTCCCAGAGCTGCCACACCTGAGCATCTGCCGCCTTTCCATAGGAATTCGAGCGTATCTATCACAAAGCTGGCGCGTACCTTTGGGACAATTTCGTTGAGCTTATGGGCTATTTCCTTTGCGCTCATGCCGCTTTCAACCATATCGCAGGCAGTCAGCACGATAAGCAGTATTCCAGTGGAGAGATTGGCTGATTCAACGATGTATATGTTGTCCAAGTTCTCGGCGGCGATGCTCGCATTTGCGAATGCCGAGGAAAAATCGCTGCTTATGGTGAAGAAAAGCACGTCGTATTCGTCTGACGGCCACTGCCTGAACAGCGCTTCATATTCTCCGGGAGGTGCCGCGGCGGTCTTGGAAACCTGCCCCGTTTCTCTGTAATACTTCAGAATGTCATTGGTGCATATATCCACACCGTCCCTGAAGCTCTTTTCACCGAGATTTACAACAAATGGGTGAATTTCTATATTGTATTTGCTGACCAGCTCCGGAGAAATATCGCATGTGGAGTCGGCAATAATTTTTATTTTTTTGGACATTTCAAATCACCTTGTGTAATATCATTTATGCCGATATATAAAATAATTAATTACGCAAACCAGCATCCGTATGCAACGCAGCACACACAGAATGAGAAACAGACGAGAACCGTAAGGAGATAAAGGATCTGCGAAACAAAGCTGAGCTTCTTTTTCATGCTCAACACCTTAATGCCGCAGCAGAGCATGATAACGCCGAGTGCGAGTATCAACGGAACTACGCGGAAATCCATGGTTTCAGCGCTTTTTGAACCGAGATTCTGCAAAATATAGTAACCGACAGCGCATCCGGTCATGGCAATCAGAGTCCAGATGTTGACCTTCTTTTTTGAATCGGCTCTTGCGATCATGTTGCCGAAAACCGTAATGGCGGAGATGGCGGCGCAGGCAAATGCAATGGCTGCGAATATCTGAAGCGGCAGCATGTCAAGTTCGATGTCATTCTGGGTGAGATTTCCGAAAAGTGAGGATTTGACCAGATAAATCCACGCGTTCTTATCCTGGGGCTCAACGAACACTTCGAGCAGTTCTACGAGCTTGAATGAGAGGAATTTGGTCTGGAAGTCGATGGAACCGCCGGGATTTCCAATGAGATTCATGAGACCAGTGTCTTTTCCGGCGGCCATGTTTCTGATAGGATACGCGAAGCTCAGAAATGCCCAAGCGCCCACTCCGCAAACTGTCTGAATTAACGAGGAAATAGTATTGGCAGCGTTTTTGCGGTTGAAAACCCGGACGAGGTTTATGATTACGAGCGTCGCAATGACCGGGAGGAAGATCAGCGCGGACATGTGCAGCATGACCGCCACGCCGAAGGAAATGCTCATAAATACAAAATCGAATCCGTCGGTGAAATTGTTCCATCTGGTGAGGAACATGATGGAAAGGCACATTACCCCAAACATAGGCAGCAGGGGATTGATCTCGCCGCCGAGTCTAATGAGTCCGGGGTGAATTGCGATGATTGCGGTGCCAATGTAAACCGCTGTGTCGTTGGCCTCAAGCTCGCACAGAATGTAGTAGACCGCAATGGACGCCACGATTCCCATATATTCCGTTATGATCCGTACAATATCCAGCGCGTAAGAGGCGGTGAAACTCAGCAGAGCGGACGCATTGTAGATAAAAGCCGCGGCAATGTAATATAGCGGCTGAAAGGTATCGGGCAGAGTCAGATTTTCCTGAACTATGCGAAATGTATCGTAATCCTGTCCCGACATGGTTGCGCCGGAGGTGGTTATCACATAGTACAGCCTGAGAATAATGGAAATCAGAAGTATCACATAGATTGTTTTACGCTCGCTATCGGATTTCTTCCACTTGGAATAGAGAAGTCCTCCAAGCATCAGCACGATGATGGCGGCGGCAAATATTTTCAGCACCAATTCTCCGAAGAAGCTGTACAGCACATTGAAAAACAAAAAACCGACAGCCGTGAACATAGCCATCCATAGATATGACCAGTTGTCAATACGGTTGTCCTCGCGCAGCTTTTTTTTCGCTTTAGACATAAAAAGATCACCTTCCGAAAATATTAGAATTATGTCAATCGAAAAACAATACGATCAACATGTTAATTTTAACATAAATTCTACAAAAATTCAATGTATTTTTAAAAATATATTAGATTATGCAAGAAATATTTAAAAGCCTGTTGACGAATCTCACCTCACCGACGAGGAATTGTCAACAGGCTCTAAGTGTAGGATTATTTGCCGAGCACTGCCAGCAGCACGCCCGCTGCGACAGCCGATCCGATTACGCCGGCGACATTCGGGCCAAGTGCGTGCATGAGCAGATAATTGGAGGGATTAGTCTCCTGACCGACCTTCTGCGATACTCTGGCAGCCATCGGAACTGCCGACACGCCAGCCGATCCGATAAGGGGATTGACCTTGCCGCCGGTGAAGATGTACATCAGCTTGCCGAAGATCACGCCGAACGCAGTGCCGAGGCAGAATGCCGCAAGTCCAAGACCGACGATCATGAGGGTCTCGGCTGTGAGGAATACCTCCGCTCTCGCGGTGGCTCCGACCGTGGTACCAAGGAATATCGTGACAATGTTCATCAGCTCGTTCTGAGCCGCGTCGGATATTCTCTTGACCACGCCGCTCTCGCGCATGAGATTGCCGAGCATGAGCATGCCGACCAGCGGGGCGGCGGAGGGAAGAAGCAGCGCCACGACAATCGTTACAATAATCGGGAACATGATTTTTTCCGTCTTGGAAACGGTGCGGAGCTGGGTCATTACCACTGAGCGCTCCTTTTTGGTGGTGAGCAGGCGCATGATGGGCGGCTGGATAATCGGAACCAGCGCCATATAGCTGTAAGCCGCAACCGCTATCGGACCGAGATAATTGGCAGCGAGCTTAGATGTTACATAAATTGCCGTGGGGCCGTCCGCTCCGCCGATGATGGCGATGGAACCGGCAACATTCGATGGGAAGCCGAGAAGAATGGCTCCGCAGAATGTGAAGAATATACCGATCTGAGCCGCAGCGCCGAGAATGAAGCTCTTGGGGTTGGCAATCAGCGGACCGAAATCGGACATCGCGCCGATTCCGAGGAAGATGAGCGGGGGATAGATGCCCAGTTTTACGCCGAGATAGAGATAATAGAGCAGTCCGCCCGAGTGGGCGACTTCTACATATTTCTGACCGTCCGGCATAATGACCTGACCGTATTTGGCTATCTCAGTTGCGGACGCCTGGGCTAATGGCACAAGCTCGGTTGTCGGAACATCCATAACGCCCGACAGCGGCAGATTGACAAGCAGCATGCCGAATGCTATCGGCAGCAGAAGAAGAGGTTCAAACTGTCTGCCAATGGCAAGGTAAAGCAGGAAGCAGGCGACGCATATCATTATTGCGTTTTTCCATCCGTCGCCCTGGAAGAGGCACATCAGACCAGAATCGGTGAGTATGCTGAGTATAGACGCCCATATTGAATTAAGGATTTCCATGAATTGACCACCTTTCGGAAATAGTAGAATCAGAAGGGACGGGTATTTTCATAAATACCCATGGCAGCCCATGCGCTGCGGCTTCCGGTCTGACGCTGTGCGCGGGAAACCTTTTTAATGGCGTATTTTTTGCCGTCGCTCATCGCCGCGACCGCTGCGGCAATGACAGCGATAATCTCTCCCGGAATTGCGCCGTCGTCAGCCTGAACCGGCTGTGCGGCGGGAAGAGGAGAACTGGCTGACGGTTCAGACTTCGCGGAAGCTTCCGCAGCCTTTTTGGCCGCGGCCTTCTTTTCGCCTGAAGCGGTAAAGAACCGGATAATGCCGCCGTACGCGTAAAAGATGAAGATCAGCAGGAGCAGGATGACAAAGACGACCAGTATTCCTGAGCAGGTGATGACAGCCATCAGCATACCCTTGCTGTCGGATAATTCCGTACCGACCAAAGGCATAATACCTGTCGGCAACAACGATGTCAACATAGGAAATATCTCTCCCAACAATAAATGATTTTTGCGCTCGGGATGAAAAAAGCCGCTTCTTCCCAATATGCAATATTTGTAAAATATTATAGCTCATTCATTTTGTTATTTCAACATTGAGTCGCCATAAATCGGGAGATGTTTAGCATTTTTTCTGTTTTAAATATAAATAATAAGATTTTTTTGTTAACTTGCTGCATTTTAATATTTGGCGCGTGGCGCGCCGAACCTGATTCCCAAGCGATTCTCGCACCCAATGCAAATTATGTATTGCAAATTCATCTTAGCGGTACTATAATATCAATTACGGTTACCGTGGAGAAATATGCAGTTTACAGGGGATGAATGGGTGTTATGCCAAAACAGAAAGGCGACGATAATATCAGATTGAATAAAAGCAATCGCGGCAATGCAAAAGAAAAAAAACGGACGCTTGGCAGCAGGCTGCTTAATACGATGATTATGCTTCTGGTGATTGCGTTGGGAATAGCAACTGTCGTAAAGACGGACATCATCAGTCTGCTGACAGAGCGTTTTTCGGCTAAGACGGAGTCATTCAGCATGATGAGCGATATCAAGGGAATATGCAGCAGTGCCGACGAATTTTCCGCAAATATCGTAAAAAGCCGCGACCCGGTTTATGTCGTTGATCTGGATGATTACGCAGCTCCTAAGCCCGATCCGGGAAAATTTGACGAAAATTTTGAAAAATACGATGATGAAACCATATCGGTGCATTATTACAAAGAGAGAAAATATAACTCGTGGTTTCACTTTATGGAAGTCAGGATCAAGCATCCTTCACAGATACGTCTGGCACTGGCGTATAACAGATTTGCAAGTTCCAAAAAGAACCGCAAGCTTCCATCGGAAATATCAGCAGACGTCAATGCTGTCTGCGCCGTGAACAGCGGATTTTACAACACTCGCTGGAGCGGCGTCCTTATTCACAGAAGGGAACTGCTTAAAAACAGACCTGTCGGTCTGGATGTGCTGCTCATAGATGCAAACGGCAATTTTCATATTGTTGCGGACCGCGAAATTGAATCCAGCGGCGTTCTGGAAGAATATGACATAATTAACGCTGTAACCTTCGGTCCGCAGTTGGTCAAAGACGGTGAGGCTCTTACGATAACCAAGAGAAACTGGCAGCCTGATACCGAAGAACCGCGTACGGCAATATGTCAGTTTGAGGATGGACTTCACTATCTTATCTGCCTGGTTGAAGGCAGAAACAGAGTGAGCGTCGGCGTATCTATGCAGACATTTGCCCGTGAGATCGCAGCAAAAAACGTCAGAATCGCTTACAATCTCGACGGGGGACAGTCCGGAACGATGATAATCGGAAATCACCTGAAAAACAGGGTGGGCTGGGGTCCGGAAAAACCGCAGAGCGATATAATCTTCTTTGCGACGGCGGTTGAAGCGCAAAGTGGTATTGATGACCAAATCAGTGAATAAAATGATAATCAGCTCATGTTGGGATTTTTTGCAAAACATGAGCTGATTATATTTTGGCAAGCAACGACAGAAAAACCGCTGAGCGCCGTCCATACGACATTCAGCGGTTTATTGCTGGTCCGAGTGGCGAGAGTCGAACTCACGGCCTCTTGAACCCCATTCAAGCGCGCTACCAAAC
>ONWI01000200.1 GCA_900321515.1 uncultured Eubacteriales bacterium
CATGCCTATAGTGCCAGAAGCATTTCATTATAAATAAAAACACAAGAGGTTTTATATGGAAAGTGTAAAAATATTTATCCAGGAGCATTTAACGTTTAAAAAACAGCTTGTTGTGCTTGCAAAGGCAGACGTAGTCAAGACCTACCGGGGCGCCAGTCTGGGCTGGCTCTGGGCGCTTATCAAACCGTCGATTACAATTTTTGTATATTTCTTTGCCTTCTCCATTGGCATAAGAGCTTCCAAACCTGTAACCAATTATTCCGGAGTTACCTTCCCCTTCTTTCTTTGGCTTATAGGCGGGATTATTCCGTGGTTCTATGTTTCGGAAATGATGACTCAGGGCACCGACTGCATAAAAAAATACAGCTATCTGGTTACCAAAATGCGCTTCCCGGTGTCAACAATCCCGACATTTGTCAGCATATCAAAGATGCTCATCAATATGACGCTGACACTGGTGGTCATTCTGATTTACTGTCTGTACGGTTATTTTCCGACGATATATTATGTTCAGATATTATACTATATGATCTGTCAGTTTTTGCTTTTCACCCCGTTCGCGCTGTTTAATTCCTCACTTTCGGTAATCAGCCCGGACTACGGCAACCTCATAAAATCACTGACAACGGCGGTTTTCTGGCTTTCGGGAATAATGTACGACATTTCCAGGGTCAGCAACCCATGGCTTAGGAAGATGCTGAGAATTAACCCCGTCACATACATCTGTACAGGTTACCGCGATTGCTATATCAACCAGAGATGGTTTTTTGAAGAGGTCAAATACAAATCCACCCTCGGCTTTTTCGCGGTAGTGGTGCTGATGTGGACGGCGAGCCTGTTCATCTACAAAAAGACCCGCAAGGATCTCCCCGACGTGCTGTGACAGTGCAATGACAAGGAGCAATTCAAATGCCTGATAATATCGAAATTAAAGAGAATACCAATGTTAATATATCCGAGCCTGAGACTTCATCCGCTGAGAAAACTACTTCTGTGGCTGAACCTGCCAATGACAACGACGTTGTAATCCGGCTCAACCACGTCACAAAGCAGTTCAAGCTATTCAAGAGCAAAAAGAGCCGCCTCAAGTCGGTTTTCAGCAAAAAGGTCAATTACACAATCAATACCGCCAATGATGACCTCACCTTTGAGATACGGCGGGGAGAATCGGTTGCCTTCCTCGGCAAGAACGGCGCCGGAAAGTCAACACTGCTCAAGATGATCACCGGAGTTCTCTTCCCGACCAGCGGTGAAATCGAGGTCTACGGTGAAGTCAGCGCCCTGCTGGAACTGACCGCGGGCTTTGATCCGGAATTTACAGGACGTGAAAACATTTATCTGCGTGGACATATGCGCGGTATGACCGACGAAATCATTAAAAAATACGAGGATTCGATCATCCAGTTTGCCGACATCGGCGAATATATTGATCAGCCTGTGCGCACCTATTCCAGCGGAATGAAGTCGCGTCTCGGTTTTGCCATCAACGCGAACATTGAGCCTGAGATACTCATTGTAGACGAGGCTCTCAGCGTCGGTGACGCAGCATTCAGAAAGAAGTGCCGGGAGATTGTAAACAAAATTATCGCCGAGGACAATACAACGCTTCTGCTGGTCACACATTCCAGCGCGATGGCGAAGCAATTCTGCAAGCGCGGCATAGTTCTTTACAACAGCAAGGTCTATTTCGACGGCGACATCGACGAGGCGGTCAAGGTTTACGAGAATGATATTCTCGAAGGCAAACCCGCCCCGAAGCCCAAGGCAAATTCCATCCTCAATCAGTAATATATTATATCTCCCCTGTATTTGGCACAAGCCTAATACAGGGGAGATTTTTACGGCAAAATTATAGTTCCTTCTTGCTGTAAATCCGCATACTCAGCAGCATGGAGAGGATATACATCACAGCGGCAATGACCGTCGCGACGCTCACCGCGGGCAGCACAGGCACAGCAGAAAGCGCGTCAAACGCGTCGATCATCGAGGATTCGTCCCCGCTTCTTGCCGCGAACATGCCGAACGCCGCAATCAGCATGGAGGGAACAATCATCACCGCGATGATAATAAAGCGGCTCTTCTGCACGCCGAATTTGTAGATAATTGGCGTCATGACGGCGATGTAAAAAACCGTCAGCAATATCGGAATGTGATAACCGAGGAAGCCGGTCGGTGTGCCGCCGAACGCTGCGAAGATCAGATTGGCGGCAAGCACCACCAACGCAGTAAAGCCCATGACGATCAGCCCGACAATGTAGCGGCAGGCGACGATTTTGTTCTTGCTCACGGGAAGCGCCGCGCCGAACTGATCCCAGCCGCACTGTTCGTCATACCCCGCGCAGGAAAGCGGCACCATGACATTGATCACAAGCGCCATGATCGAAAAATAACTCAGTCCGCCGTCCGAATCCTTCATGTTCATAAAGCCGAGAAACAGATAAAACAGCATCAGCAAGCCCATAGTCATGCCCACCTGCTTCATTCCGAGCAAATCCTTTGTAATAATACCTTTCATTTTGAAAAACTCCTTTCGTTGAAGCGATTACTGTTGCCGCGCCGCCTCATTCTTGATAATCATCAGCATAATGTCTTCTATACCGGCCTTTGCCGAGACAAAGCCCTCCGGCACCCTGTCGGAGAGCATGAGAAGCTCCGCGCCGAAGGTGTTGGTGCGCTTGCCCACAATATCGTCGGCGTTGACCGAATCCAGCTCCTCGTTGCCGCACTTGACGATGCGGTATTTTTCCATCAGCACGTCCTTTTCCTCGCAGAATACGATTTTGCCGTTGTTGATGAAGGTGACGTAATCGGCGGCCTTTTCGATGTCGCTGATGATGTGGGAGGAAGCCAGAATCGTGTGTTGTTCGTCCTGAATGAATGCAAGGAATATATCGAGAATCTCGTCGCGAACCACCGGGTCAATGCCGCTGGTCGCTTCGTCCAGAATCAGCAGCTTCGGGTGATGCGCCAGAGCAGCCGCCAGCGAGAGCTTCATCTTCATGCCGCGTGAGAAGTCCTTGAGCTTCTTTTTCAGCGGAAGTCTGAAGAGTTCGATGTATTGGCTCCAAAGCGCGTCGTCCCAATTTTTGTAGGCGCCCTTCAGGACAAGGCGCACGTCCGACGCGGTGAAAACCTGCGAAAATTTGATTTCATCAAATACCACGCCAACGTCCTCGCGGGAGGCTTGGAGCTTGTTGCTCAGTCCGTTTATCGTGATCTCGCCGCTGTCTGTCGTAATCAGGTCGAGTATTGACTTGATCATAGTGGATTTTCCCGCCCCGTTGGAGCCGACCAGACCCATAATGCAGCCGCAGGGGATTTCCAGCGAGTCAATGGAAAGCGTGAAGTCGCCGTAGTTTTTTACCAGATTTTTAATCTCAATTGCGTTTGACATAATTTTTCACCTGTTGCCTTTCCCATAATAAGATTAATTGCCATCGTAGAGCATGTTCAGCGTTTCCGCAAGCTCTTCCTTGGATATTCCCGCTGACTTCGCAGCGTCCACCGCCTGCTGCAAATGCTCTTCTGCTTTGCGCAGATGCTCTTCGCGGATAAAATCCGCGTTCATTCCGGAGACAAAACTGCCTTTGCCCGCAACCGTTTCGATAAATCCGCTCCGCTCAAGTTCCTCGTATGCCCTCTTGGTTGTGATGACGCTTATCCGCAGCTCCTTGGCGAGAAAACGCATGGATGGCAATGCATCACCCGACTTCAGGCTTCCGCTGATGATAAGGTTCTTGATCTGCGCGGTTATCTGTTCATAGATAGGCCTTGAATCAGAATTGGAAATTATAACTTTCAAATATAAAATCCCCCCTTCTATTTCACTGAACCGTCCATCTATACTGTATATATTCATTATACACAGTATGACGGCAATGTCAATGGTTGAAAATGAATTTTTTGTAAATTCATTCAGCGAATAAACCAACGCAAAAAATCCGACTCCTGCCGATGACGCTCGACAAAAGCCGGATTCTTTTCTGCGCTGTTGATTCCTGCTGCCCGACCGATTAATTAATAAACCCGTCCGGGCTGCTTGGTGGAAAAACTACATGGCTATTGCCAGCAGTCTGCTTCTCTCAAGCTCAAGAGCTGTGAGAGATGCTTTGAGTTCGGCGATACGTGTCTGGACATAATCCTTAACGGCGTCGCTTGCCGTAGACAGATTCCCGGAGAGCGCCTTGTATTCCTCGTTTACGGCGATGAGCTGATCGTCGATCTGGAGGATGCGCTCACGCTGGGAATGATTACGTATGACCGCAAAGTTGCCTGATTGGTTGTCGGATGTGAGATAGGGCGATTCGATACCGTTATATTCGCCGCTTCGTACGCAGCTCGGCGCACCCGTCATGGTAATGCCATAATTGTTATACATAATCATACCTCCAATTGTTGAAATTGTCGTCTTTTGATTTCACGGAAAAGTGTGCTGAAGTATACAGGCATAAGATATTCATCAGTTCAATGACCTTGCCGATATACATTGCGATTCGCGGACTTTCCGCGGCAGTCTCAATAAATCTACTCAATTAATACTCTCAATATGACTAATCCCTCAAAAAAGTCAATCAAGCAAAAGCTAACTCTGCAATGTAAAACGGTTGAAATAGCGGTCAGATAACGCCAGTTCTGGCAGGAAACACAAATTCTACAAAAACAATAAACAACTCCTATTCATATTATACCACCGGAATGAAATCAACTATGTATAAAGTGTTAACAAACAATTAATTTTTGTCACATTCCACAATTTTGTGCAATTCGTTTTTATTGTATCGAAAATCTCACAAAAACTTCATGTCAGTTTTCAGCATAATTGCATTTGTTTTCGACAAAATCATTGGTTTTTCAATGGCAAAAGCCTCCGTCAGATGGAGAACGGACGGAGGCAACTGAGGATTTTATTTATTGAACGAAATATAGCAGTCTTTGTCGTACATCAATGGAACGGTGTAGCTGACGTCACCATTCTTCTTGCCGTTTTTAAGCGTAACGGTGAAGGTCTTTTCGGAATTCTCCTTCTGATTTTCCAGACTGTGTTGGTTTTCCTCATAGTTGTAATTCCATTTCATTTTGTACTCCGATATGGTTCTGATAACAAACACATTTCCGTAGCGGACTGCTTCGTCGTCGTCGGGAGGCGTTTCAGCGAGAATAACATTCAGTGAGTAGGGAATATACGGTTCGGTGCTGTCAAAATCAAATGCATCCACACCATAAGCCTTGTTTTCTTTGGAATTTACAACTACTATGGTATAATCATAAACAACAGAATATTTGCCGGTGAGTTCATCTGTCTTTTTTTCTCCGGTTTCTGGCTTTGAGAAGGTCATAGCATAAATGCCTTCCTTGCCCGACTGTTTCTGCTTTATCCAATTGCGGTGTGCGTCGGTCAGAGCGGAGATGTCCGAAGAAGTGACGCATACAGGCTCAAAGCCAAGTTTGTAGGTAAAATCATAAGTTTCATCAAGATTGTCATGATAATTGCCGGATAATACTGTTCTGGAAGCAACAAATGCTGACGCTGCGAAAATAATTACAGCCAGAGGGATCAGCATGATAGCTATTATCGCTATCATGAAGCCCTTGTTGTTGGGCTTGACAACGACTGGCGGAGCGAATTCGCTGACCTCGGTTATCTCGGTTCCGCACTGCGGGCAGAGCTTCCATTCGGGATTAAGTGCCGCACCGCAACTTGCGCAGCTCGCCGCGAGCTTGTGCCCGCAGTTCGGGCAGGAGACAAAGCCCTGCCGCACTTCATTGCCGCATTGTGGGCAGCTCAGTTTTATATGATCTCTGCGCATAATGAGGTATATGATAAGCCCGATGAATCCAGGAGCAAAAACCACAAGCAGTGTCCAGAGCATCGGCTCCATTCCTCTTGCCTTAGCGTCGCGGTAGACGCTGAATCCGATGATGGCAGGTACTGCGGTAATAAACAGAATAATGATGATCAGAACCGGAAGAAGTACAATGGATGACATAAAAATCTACTCCTTTTAATCTTTTTTTGTCAACAGAATGTCTTTTTTAACAATCAGCAGCAAAGCGCTGAAGATGTAACCAAGCAGCAGGGCAATGCCGAACGCCTCGAATAATCCTCCGTATGAAGCAAGCGACTGCTTCAACTGCGCAATTGAATGCCTTGTTGACGGAGAAAAAACTCGTTCGATCTGCGGCATCAGCACGAGCGCGAAATAAGCAAGGAACGCCATGGTAGCCGTCACTGAGAACCAGGCGGCAATTGTCGCTATTTGCAGCTGCCGTCTGTTTCTGCGGCGTTCCGCTTCCATTTGCAGACGGAATGTGTTTATTGTGGGCGGTTTAATTTGCGTGTTTTCGTTGTCCCTGAGTGAAAGCAGCATCTCATCGAGTGATTGGTCTGAAATCAGCTCATTCTTTTGTGAAAAAATCATTGTGACAGCTCTCCTTTCAGAAGTTCTCTTGCCCTGTGCAGGCGGTACTTGACGGTACCCACAGGAATTTTAAGGATTCCGGACAGCTCTTTGACATCATATCCCCGGAAATAATGTAGGATTATTACCGTGCAGTATTTTTCGGGAAGTCTACGCACCGCTTCCCAGAGTTCCGCGTTGTCCCGGGAATTATCATCCGCGGCAACGGAATTCATCGCTCTGTCCCGCGATTCGTCGTCATCGAACGCGGATATCAGCCGTTCAAATTTTTTCCGTCTCAGACTGTCACGAAAGCAATTGACACATACTGTCGTCAGCCACGGCTCGAAGGGCTGCGAACGGTCATATCTGCCGAGGTTTCCGCACACCCGAAGCCATGTTTCCTGGTACAGGTCGTCAGCGTCGTATTTGCTGCCGCAAAGCTTTATGCAAAGTCCATAAAGCTTTGTGCCATAACTGGATATTTTTTGCTCCAGCTCGTCAGGCATTTAGATTCACTCCCTTCCGCATAGCTACGAGCCTGTTCGGTATCTCTTTGCGAACGCTCTGCAATTATCTGGCGGCGCAATATGCACACGTCGGGATACCTGATATGTTCCTACATTAACATATACGCAAACGGGTTGCAATAGGTTGGATAATTTTATAGCGAAGGTTTTTATAATTTTTTGATTGATTTGCAATGGCTTGTGTGGTAAAATTTATAGGTATATTATACGGGTTAAAATGAGTGATGCAGTTGGATAAAATGAACAAAGCCCAGACACTGGAGCATTATTTCGGATACAAAAGTTTCAGGGAAGGACAGGAACAGATTATTGACAGACTTCTTTCCGGCGGCGACGCTGTGGGAATCATGCCTACAGGAGCCGGCAAGTCTATCTGTTATCAGGTTCCTGCCCTTATGATGGACGGAATAACGCTGGTCATCTCCCCGCTTATCTCGCTGATGAAGGATCAGGTGAACGCTCTGGTACAGTCCGGAGTGCCTGCGGCGTTCATCAACAGCACGCTTACTCCGCGTCAGTCCGAACTTGCCCTTTACCGAGCCGCAAACGGCGTCTATAAAATAATCTATGCGGCGCCCGAAAGACTTACCGCGCCATCCTTCCTGGATTTTGCCATGAACGCGGATATTTCTATGGTAGTGGTGGACGAGGCGCACTGTGTCTCTCAATGGGGACAGAATTTCCGTCCCGGTTATCTGAAAATCGCCCAGTTTATCAACTCGCTCAGGAGACGTCCTGTCGCCGCGGCGTTTACCGCGACAGCCACCCAAAAGGTTAAGAGCGACATTGTAAGCCTTCTGGGGCTGAAATCCCCGTTGGTTACTGCAACGGGATTTGACCGCCCGAATCTCTACTTTGAGGTGGTCAGGCCGAAGGACAAATTTACCGCGCTGACCTCGTTCCTTGGTCTGAACCGCGGTAAAAGCGGCATCATTTACTGCGCTACCCGCAAGCTGGTGGAGGAAGTCTGCGACCGTCTCGCCGAGGAGGGATGGAGCGTCGGAAAGTACCACGCAGGAATGAGCGATTCCGAACGCAACAGCGCGCAGGAGCTTTTCATACGCGACGAACGCCCGTTGATCGTTGCCACAAACGCGTTCGGCATGGGGATAGACAAATCCAACGTGGCGTTTGTGGTGCATTACAATATGCCAAAGAATATGGAAAGCTACTATCAGGAGGCGGGACGAGCCGGACGTGACGGACAGCCCGCCGAATGTGTGTTATTGTACAGCGGACAGGATGTTAGAATAAACACGTTCCTCATAGAAAAATCGTTTGAGGAAAACACCGAGCTTGACGAAGAAACTGTCCGGACGCTCAAAGCAAACGAGCTTGAATTGCTCAAGCAGATGACGTTTTACTGCAACTCCAAATACTGCTACAGAAAGTTTATCTTGAAATATTTCGGGGAGTACCCCGACTTTGAAAACTGCGGAAATTGTTCCAACTGCACTCAGGCGCACACGGATTTCGAATCAAAGGATGTTACCACCGAGGCGCAGAAGATACTCTCATGTATCAGGCGCATGAACGAATCCCAGACCAAATGGGTGATAATCGACATTCTGCGCGGCACGCTCAACAATCGCGTGGAGCTTTGCGGGGGGAACCGTCAGTCCACCTTCGGCATAATGAAGGATTCTTCATCGCGCGAAATCGACAGAATAATCGATTCGATGATAAATGATAAATACATAAATGAATCTGCCGACGGCATTCTGAGCTGGGGAAAGGGTGCGAGAGGCGTTATATGCAGCGGCATGAGAGTCACGGTTAAAAAGCATGCACATGCGGGGGGCGGAAACGTGAGCCGGAATGAAGACAGCATCGGACGCAACGCCGATCCGGAACTGCTCGCCAGATTGAAAGTTCTGCGCGCCAAGGTTGCCTCGCTCAAGGGCGTGCCTGCCTACGTCATTTTCACAGACGCATCATTGCGCGATATGGCGGAAAAAATGCCTTCAACCGAAGCGCAGTTCCGTGCGGTTTACGGCGTTGGCAGCGTCAAGACCGAAAAATTCGGACGCAGATTCATGGACGTGATAGAGGAATTCATGTCCGAGAGAGGCATGTCAGCCAAGCACGGCACGGAGACCGATTTGACTTATACGAAAAAGAAACGGACTGGCACCCGCACGCGCGTAGGAGCCGCGCCAAACAAGCCGTCAATTCATCTTGACAAGGACGCTGACGGAAATTACATTCTCCCGCCCGGAGCCGACGGTGATCTTTTTGCGGCGCTCAGGTCTCTTCGCGCCGATCTTTCATCGGACTTCTGTATTCAGACGAATTCCCTCGCCTCGACCGACGCGCTTGGGCAGCTCTGCACGGATAAGCCGCTGACGCTTGAATCGCTTCGGAAAATGGGCATACTGCCTCCTACCACCGTGGAATACTGCGGGGAGGATTTTGTCATCACCATAAGAAAGCATATGTCTGACAGTGGCAATGCACCTGAAGAAGAATGCGATTTTGAAATACAACCCGACGAAGGTCTGCTTGATCATCTCAAAAAGCTGCGCGATGAAATATCAGAGAGAATACACACTCCGCGAAACCGTATCATCAGCGATATTACCCTTGAAAAGATGAGCGAACAAAAGCCGGTCACGCGCTTTCAGCTCATGGAAAAGCTGCATATAGGCAATTCAAAATGTCTGGTCTACGGAAAAATATTTGTGGAAGCTGTGCGGAATTATACCGGTGATTATTCCCAGCCCGACGGATTCGAGGGTGCGCCGCAGGCTGACAGGGAGCTTTTTATCAGGCTTGCCGGACTGCGGCATACATTTGCCATGAAAGAGAACAAAACCGATCTCACCGTAATGAGCGATTACACCCTTTACGATATTTGCATCAAGCGTCCGCATAACGACGAGGATTTTCGCGGAATATACGGCATAGGCGAATTCAAGTCGCAGAAATACGCGGCTGCGTTTATTGCGGCTGTATGCGACTTCGGCGGCAAATGATAAGAGCCTGCTCTACTCTTTTCACTTAAAAAGGACGGTGAATTTATGAACTACGTCTTGCCTCCGCTGGAAGAACCTAAGCGGGAATACATGCTGAAGGCAATCGAACAGGCGCGGATTTCGGCACAGGAGGGTGAAGTGCCGGTCGGCGCGGTCATGGTGAAGGACGGCGAGATAATCTCCGTGGGACGCAATCGCCGCGAACTTGACAAAAACGCTCTTTCCCACGCAGAGCTGGAGGCGATAGGCTCAGCCTGCCAGGTTCTGGGAGGGTGGAGGCTGTGGCAGTGCGAATTATACGTTACGCTTGAACCGTGCCCGATGTGTGCGGGGGCGATCATCAATTCACGCCTTCGCAGGGTTATCTACGGCGCGTCCGACAAGAAGGCAGGCTCCTGTGGTTCGGTGGTGAATCTCTTTGACTTGCCGTACAATCACCGTCCCGAACTGGTATCGGGATTTATGGAGGAGGAATGCGGAAGTCTGCTGACTGAATTCTTCCGCGAAATGAGGAATTCTCGAAAACAAAGAAAGGATGGAAAAGCATGAATATTCTTGAAGCATGGAAAAGCAAGATTATCTTCGGGTTTTACAATCATGCCGCATTTGCAGCTCCCGAAGCGGAGAACGGCGGCTTTTCGGTAAGGCTGTTTGCAAACGGCACGGTTCTTTATCAGACGTATTCTTTAAACGCAAAGTGTGAACCGACTATAAAAGAATCCGACAGGGCGGTGCTGAGCGATGGCACAGTAAGCAGAATCACACGGGCGCTTGCAGGATATTCCAAGGAAATTGACGCTCTTCCGGAATATACAAATAACGGCTCATACGACGGCACATTTTACGACTTTGTCTTCTGCGGCAAATACGTCAGTTCGATTAATATACAGCGCACAGACCTGTCTGAAGTCATGCGTGAAAATCCTGATTACTACGAAAAATACCGCTTTGATATTGCGGACGAAAACACAATTCTTGACATCTTCACCAGAATTGCGGAATCCATGCTTGAAGACGGCATCAGGCTGTACCTCAATCATCTTTACGTCGGGGAGAATAAGATATTTTGAAATACAGTGTTGTCCAATTAAAACCGATTGACCTTGATTTTGCAAATCATGTGTGGTATAATTATCCTGCTAACATAAAATAATGCAATAATCGCAAGGGAGATAATTGATTTGAGTCAGTTCAAGATAGCTACAAAATGCGTACAGTCGGGATACAGTCCCAAAAACGGCGAACCCAGGGTACTTCCGATAGCCCAGAGCACCACCTACAAATATGATTCATCCGTGCAGATGGCGAAGCTCTTCGACCTTGAAGAGGACGGCTTTTTCTATACCCGCCTCGCCAATCCCACCGTTGACGCGGTGGAAAAAAAGATAGCCGATCTCGAGGGCGGCGTTATGGCGATACTCACAAGCTCCGGTCAGGCAGCTTCAATGTATTCAGTGCTCAACGTGTGTAAAGCCGGCGACCACCTGATCAGCTCATCGGCAATTTACGGCGGCACATACAATCTTTTCAACAAGACTCTTCGCGATATGGGACTTGAGGTTGACTTCATCGAACCCGATGCGCCCATTGAAGAGATAAACAGGCTGTTCAAGGACAATACCAGATGCGTCTTTACCGAGATGCTTTCCAACCCCGCTCTCACCGTGCTGGATCTGGAAAAATGGGTGAATGCGGCACATTCACACGGCGTACCGCTGGTAGTTGACAATACGTTCCCCACCGCCATCAACTGTCGCCCGATAGAATTCGGCGCTGACGTTGTGGTGCATTCCACCAGTAAATACATGGATGGTCACGCCTGCGCTCTCGGCGGCGTTGTGGTGGACAGCGGTAAATTTGACTGGAAAAACGGCAAATACCCCATGTTTACTGAGCCTGACGAAACCTATCACGGCGTAGTCTATGCCGATCACTTCGGTGCGGCGGCATACGGCGCTAAGATAAGGGTACATCTCATGCGCGATATGGGCGCAATGATGGCGCCTCAGAACGCGTTTCTGTTAAACCTCGGTCTGGAAACGCTTCACCTGAGAATGCCGAGACACTGCGAAAACGCGATGGCGGTGGCAAAGTTCCTTGCCGGCGACGAGCGCGTGGCATGGGTCAATTATCCCGGACTTCCAGGAAACAGATATTATGAGCTTGCTCAAAAATATATGCCGGGAGGCACCTGCGGCGTTGTCTCGTTCGGTGTGAAGGGTGGCAGAGAAGCTGCCACCAGATTCATGGATTCGCTGCGTCTTGCGGCAATTGTCACGCATGTGGCGGACGCCCGCACATGCGTGCTGCATCCTGCCAGCACAACTCACCGCCAGCTCAATGACAGAGAACTTGAGGAATGCGGCGTTTCTCCTGATCTGATCCGTTTCTCTGTAGGCATTGAAGATGTTGATGATATCATTGCCGACATTGATCAGGCGCTTGCGGCTGCAACCAAGTAAATTGTGTGGATGATTCTGCCGAAGAGTACAGATTTTCAGTATTCATAAATTTTCATTGCAATTTTTATGCGTATATGCTAAAATTAAAAATGCCTGTGCAGATAGCCATGCACGGGCATTTTTGAATATTGTAAAAAAATTAAGAAGGTGCATTCTGTATGAAAATCGGACTGGCTCTTGAAGGCGGAGCTATGCGTGGCCTTTATACAGCCGGAGTGCTTGATATTATGCTGGATAACGGGATAAAAGCAGACACGGTTATAGGCACGTCAGCCGGCGTGCTTTTCGGTGTGAATTACGCCTCCGGGCAGCGGGGAAGGGCCTTGCGGTACAATAAGAAATACGCCCCGAAGGGCTGCTACATGGGTATTCGCTCGCTGCTGACAACAGGAAACATAATCAATAAAAAATTCGCCTATTACGATCTGCCGTCAAAGCTGGATGTTTTTGATGAAGCGGCTTTTGAAGCGTCGGAAATCGAATTTTATGCCACAGTCACAAACGTTGAAACAGGAGAAGCAGAGTATATCAGAATAACGGATTGTTTTAAGCAGATAGAAGTCATGCGAGCGACAGCCGCCATGCCTTATGTCTCGAAGATCGTGGAGTACGACGGCAAAAAGTACCTCGACGGAGGGGTCGCGGACAGTATCCCGGTCGAAAAGTGCATTGCAATGGGATGCGATAAGGTGATTGTAGTGCTGACACGTCCTGTTGAATATCGCAAGGGCAAGACCAGTCCGCGTCTCGCTGACTTGATGTACGGTAAAAAATACCCGAAGGCTGCCGCGAGGATCAACAGCCGTCCGGACGAATACAACGCCTGTTTGGAAAAGATTGCTGACATGGAAAAACGCGGCGAGATATTCGTCATACGCCCTTCCCGTACCGTCAAAGTGAAGCACATTGAACGCGACACGGACAAATTACAGGCCATCTATGACCTCGGAGCCACCGACTGCGCAGAAAAAATGGAAGAGTTGAAGGCTTATCTGAAATAATGTGCATTTCCATTGGGATTTGCAATACTGAATGCATGAAAAAAACTCCTTACAAGATCTCCGGCTGAATCCGCATCGGAAAAGCCAGAGAGAACCCTGTAAGGAGTTAATTTATTTGTTGAAGTACATTATCAGCCGATGAATCTAACGCGGATCACGCCGTCAACCTCATTGAAGGCAGCCTTTGCGGAATCGCTGATATCGCCGGCGAAGTCGAGAATGCTGTATGCGTAGTCGCCCTTGGACTTGCTGAGCATGTTCTCGATGTTCATACCCTCGTTGGAGAGGATAGCCGAAAGTTTGGTCAGCACGTTGGGAATATTCTTATGAAGCACACAGATGCGCTTTGCAGCAACAGCACCTGCGTCAATGTCGGGATAGTTGACAGAGTGAACGATGGAGCCGTTTTCGAGATAATTCTTTATCTCGTCAACAGCCATCATAGCGCAGTTGTCCTCGGATTCGGGTGTGGAAGCGCCGAGGTGGGGGATAGCAACGATGCCCTCAACGTCGAGAACCTCGTCATCCGGGAAGTCAATGACATAAGAAGCGACCTTGCCGCTTGCGAGAGCAGCCTTGATATCTGCGTTGTTCACCAGGCCGCCGCGTGCGAAGTTCATGATTCTCACGCCGTCCTTCATGGTTGCGATGGTTTCAGCGTTGACCATGTTTTTGGTATCGGGAATGAGCGGTACATGAATCGTGATGATATCGCTCTGTTCAAAAATTGCCTTGAGGTCCTTGACCAGCTTTACCTTGCGGGAAAGTCTGAGAGCTACGTCAACCGAAAGGAAAGGATCATAGCCGATGACATTCATGCCGAGTGCGGCAGCGTCGTTTGCGACCAGACCGCCGATAGCGCCAAGACCGATAACGCCGAGGGTCTTGCCCTTGATTTCAGGGCCGACAAACTGGCTCTTGCCCTTCTCGACCATCTTGCCGACCTGATCGCCGTTGCCCTTGAGGGTTTTCGCCCATGCGGTTGCGGGAAGAACGTTTCTCGATGAGAAGATCATCGCGCCCAGAACAAGCTCCGCGACAGCGTTTGCGTTCGCGCCGGGAGTGTTGAATACGACGATGCCCTTCTCGGCACACTTGTCGAGCGGAATGTTGTTGACGCCCGCGCCGGCTCTTGCGATGGCAAGCAGGCTTTCGGGAAGCTCCATGTCGTGCATGGAAGCGGAACGGACGAGCACAGCTTCGGGATTTTCAATATTCTCAGCGCAGGTGTAACCCTCGCCGAAGCGGTCAAGACCGATCTTTGCGATTTTATTCAATGTAAGAATATTTGCCATGTTGTATCACTCCAAATAGCTCTTATTATAATTTGGTTTCCTTTCATGCAACATATCATATTTTACGTCGTATGCGCATGAAGGACAGTACTTTTTTCCGTCAATCTCTGATATATCATCAAGTCCCAGATAAACCTTTTTCGAGAGCTTCCTTGATTTCGGGCAGCAAAGCGCTGTTTACTAAAGAAAGATTTTTTATCCGTATCAATAATGTAATTGACGGTAAGCGATATAAGTAACTGTGCAGAAATAATGAATACATTTAACTCGTCAGATTGCCGAAGTACACTTTATCTTTTGGCAATAAACGACTGATTAAATTCTGCACAGTTCCTAAGCAAAACCATTCACCCATGAATACCAAAGGAATGTTTGGTAAAATACAATTGCGGGGAATTATTTAGAATTTTCGGCCTCGAACTTCTTCATGAACTCAACCAGCGCCGCAACGCCCTCGTAAGGCATGGCGTTGTAGATGGAAGCTCTCATGCCGCCGACGGAGCGGTGCCCCTTGAGGTTGACAAAGCCTGCCGCGGTGGATTCCTTGACGAACTTCGCGTCAAGCTCCTCGTCGCCTGTGACAAAGGGAACGTTCATGAGCGAACGGTCTTCGGGAACAACTGTGCCCTTGAAGAGCTTGGAATTGTCGAGGAAGTCATAGAGCAGCTTAGCCTTCTTTTCGTTGAGCTCCTTCATAGCCTCGAGACCGCCCATCTTCTTGATCCACTTGAAGGTAAGACCGGCTATGTAGATTGCGTAGCACGGAGGTGTGTTGTAGAGGGAATCGGAATCGGCATGGATCTTGTAGTTGAGCATGGTGGGTGTGATGTCCATGGCGTTGCCGATCAGGTCTTCACGGATAATCACTATGGTAACGCCCGCGCATGCGACGTTCTTCTGCGCGCCGGCGAAGAGCAGACCGAACTTGCTCACGTCGATGGGCTCAGAGAGAATGTTGGAGGAAATATCGGCTACCAGCGGCACATCTCCTGTGTCGGGCAGGTTGTTCCACTTGGTGCCGTAGATTGTGTTGTTGAGGCAGATATGAACATAATCCGCGTCGGGTCTGAAGTCGGACTTTTCCACCTTGGGAATATAAGAGAAGGTCTTATCCTTGGAGGATGCGACAGCCTTTGCGTCGCCGTATCTGGCGGCTTCCTCGTATGCTTTTTTAGCCCACTGACCGGTGATGACGAAATCAGCCTTGCCGTTCTTGGTCATAAGATTCATGGGAATCATGGCGAACTGAGTGGAAGCGCCTCCCTGAAGGAAAAGCACCTTGTAATTGTCGGGAATATTCATTATCTCGCGGAGATCCGCCTCTGCGTCCTTGATGATCTTGTCGTAGACCTTGGAACGGTGGCTCATCTCCATGACGGACTGACCGCTGCCCTGATAGTCGAGCATTTCGTCTGCTGCCTGTCTGAGAACTTCCTCAGGAAGCATGGACGGACCTGCCGAAAAATTATAAACTCGTGCCATAGTAAAATACCTCCAAAAAAATAAATCAATGCGATGGCGGCAAATCTTTCGGATGTAAAAATATCATGCCGTCGAGTCACACATTAATAACAATTATAGATTGAAAAAAGTTTGCTGTCAATGTTTTTTGCAAAAAATAATCAAATATTTAACAAATAAAATAAGCCAAAAAACAGCGTAATGACGTGATTTCGGCTCTTTTGACAAAATTAATTTTAAACCCGGCGGAATATTGGATATGTTTAAATTCCTTAGAGTCTGCTGACGTATCTCTCCACCCACGTCTGGGACGCTGCCTTGGGCAGCCGGCATATCTTTCCACCATATTTTGCCAGAAATCCAAGGGAAACGAATGTTTCCTTTGTTTATACACAAAGTTATTGCCTGCGGTTTTGGCTGCCTTGGCGAAAAATCCGGCGGCGCCATCCGTACACGCGGAGATACGTCAGTTGGCTCTTAACCCGCTGATGCCTCTCCGTCGGGAGGAAGCGAGCTGATAAAATGCAGTGCAAAAGGCAGGCTTATAGCCGCTGCTATTAAGTCGGCGCAGGGTTGGGCGAAAATAATACCGTTCACTCCGAAGAAGACAGGCAGGAGAAGTATCAACGGAATAAAGCATATGCCGTTGCGCAGACTTGCAAGGAACGTAGCTGCTCCGCTCTTGCCTATGCTCTGATAGAGCATATTTGTGCACTGGAAGAGCATGCTTACTAACATAGCTGCGCACTGAGCCTTGAGGGCGGGAGTGCCGATGGCTATCACATCCGGATCGTTACGGAATTTCCCAATGACGAAATCCGCCGAAAAAAACACGGCTGTTGAAAGCAGTGCGCATACCGCTGTGCCGTAGAAGAGAGTGAAAATATATCCCTTGCGCACTCTTGAATAGAGCTTTGCGCCGTAATTGAAGCTGCTGACCGGCTGAAGTCCCTGACCGATGCCGATTCCGAAGGCGAATACAACAAAGCTGACCCTGCCGACAATGCTCATAGCGGCAACCGCCGCGTCTCCGTAGACCGCGGAGGCGTTGTTCAGCAGCATGGCGGCGATGCTGTTAAGCCCCTGACGCAGCAGACTGGGAGTGCCTGTCCTGAATATTTTCAGGTAGTCGTGTATGTTTTTTGACACATATTTAAGGCTCAGTTTGCTCTGTGTCTTGCCGGTCAAAAACATGCTCAGCAGGAGACCTGAGCTGACAATCTGAGAGAGCGCTGTTGCGAGCCCCGCTCCGGAAACTCCCATTTTAAGCACTATAATAAACAGCGGGTCGAGCGCGACGTTTAGCAGACCGCCGAATGTGATGCCGATCATGGCAAACGCCGCCTTGCCCTCGTAGCGAAGGATATTGTTCATCACGAAGCTGACCGACATCAGCGGGGCGGAGATTAATATATATCTGGCATACTGGACAGCGTAAGGCAGGATGGTCTTTGTGCTGCCCAGCAGATACATTAGCGGGGTGATGAATATTTCGCCGAATACCGCAATGGTTCCGCTGATGACCAGCGCGGCGAAGAACGCGGAAGAGGCTAATTTCTTAGCAAGTTCAATGTCCCTGCCGCCGAGGCTCATGCTCACGAGGCTTCCGGCGCCGTGACCTATCATAAATCCGAATGCCTGTATTATCGCCATAAGAGCGAAAACTATTCCGACGGCACCGCTTGCGCTAGTGCTTATGCTGCTGACAAAGTAGGTGTCGGCGATATTGTAGATATTGCTCACCAGCATACTTATTATGGTGGGAACAGAGAGCTTAAGCACAAGACTTGTTACCGGCGTCTGAGTCATTTTTCTGAATTGCTGTTCGGCTTTTTCAGATTGGTTAATTTTCATTTTGAATCATGCCTTTGTTTTATTGAGTATCAATTTCTATCCGAGCCCTACTGCCATACAGATAAGTCTGACGAGCAGCGCGGCGAGCCATGCCACTGAACATTGCCACAGAACCACAGCGATTGCCCATTTTGTACCGAGTTCCCTCTTGACTGAGGCAATAGCCGCCACACACGGCGTATAAAGCAGACAGAAGATAAGCAGGGAAGCTGCCGCCACGGGGGTTATGGCTGCGGCAATGCCCCCTTCGGCGCCAAACAGCACTTCCAGAACCGAAACGACGCTCTCCTTTGCCATGAAACCGCTTATCAGCGATGTGACTATCCGCCAGTCTCCCAGACCCAGAGGCACGAAAATCGGAACCAGCAGCCCGGAGATTGCCGCAAGAATGCTTTCGCGCGAATCCGTCGCGGGATTAAGCCCGAAGTCAAAGCTTTGCAGGAACCATACGATTATTGTTGCGATAAGTATTACCGAAAATGCCCTCTGTAAAAAGTCCTTTGCCTTTTCCCAGAGAAGCTGCATGACGTTGCGTGGACTGGGCAGGCGGTAATTCGGCAGTTCCATGACGAAGGGAACTGCTTCGCCCCTGAAGAGTGTCTTCTTAAAGAGCAGCGCCACGATTATTCCGACAAATATACCTGTGACATACAGCAGTGTCATTACCGTCCCCCCGTAATTCGGAAAGAACGTGCTTACAAAGAAGGCGTATATCGGCAGTTTGGCCGTGCAGCTCATAAATGGGGTCAGCAGTATTGTCATTTTCCGGTCGCGTTCGCTCGGCAGCGTGCGTGTTGACATTACCGCCGGCACGGTGCATCCGAATCCGATAAGCAGCGGCACAATGCTTCTGCCGGAAAGACCTATTTTTCTCAGCAGCTTGTCCGTAAAGAACGCCACGCGGGCGATGTATCCGCTGTCCTCGAGCAGTGACAGAAAGAAAAACATTGTCACGATTATCGGCAGGAAGCTCAGGACGCTTCCGACTCCCTCAAACAATCCGTTTATGACAAGTCCCTGAATCACATCGTTGACATGACCGGCCTCCATCGCGGATGCCGCCGCCGTTTCCAGCGCCTCAATGCCTCTTTCCAGAAGTCCCTGGAGCCATGCGCCGATCACGTTGAATGTCAGGTAAAAAACAAGTCCCATTATCGCTATGAACATGGGAATGGCGGTGTATTTGCCCGTGAGAATACGGTCGATCCTGCGGCTGCGGATATGCTCGCGGCTCTCCTTTGGCTTGATGACGCAGCGATCGCATACTTTCTTTATGTATGCAAATCGCATGTCAGCTATTGCGGCGCTTCGGTCGAGACCGCGTTCCTTTTCCATTTGCTGTACAATGTGCTCCAGGGTTTCCTTTTCGTTCTGATCGAGGTTGAGCTGATTGACAATAAGCTCGTCTCCCTCTATCAGCTTGCTTGCCGCAAAGCGCACAGGCAGTCCGCTTCGCGCGGCGTGATCCTCCGTCATATGGATTATTGCGTGCAAAGCGCGGTGAACCGCTCCGCCGTTGTGTGCGGAATCGCAGAAGTCCTGTCTGATCGGCTTTTCCCGGTATTTTGCAATGTGAACCGCGTGCTTTACAAGCTCGTCCACGCCCTCGTTCTTTGCCGCGGAAATTGGAACTACCGGTACGCCCAGCATTGCCTCCATTGCGTTGATGTCCACAGTTCCGCCGTTGCCGGTCATTTCGTCCATCATATTGAGGGCGACTACCATAGGTACGTCGGTTTCAAGCAGCTGCATGGTCAGGTAAAGGTTTCGCTCAATGTTTGTCGCGTCTACGATGTTGATTATTCCGTGCGGCTTTTGGTTGAGGACGAAGTTTCGCGAGACAAGCTCTTCACCTGTGTAGGGCGACATGGAATAGATCCCGGGAAGGTCGGTGATCAAGGTGTTCTCATGGCCGCGGATGACTCCGTCCTTGCGGTCCACCGTAACGCCTGGAAAGTTGCCGACGTGCTGATTTGCGCCCGTCAGCTGGTTGAAGAGCGTTGTCTTGCCGCTGTTCTGATTTCCCACCAGCGCAAAGGTCAGCTTTGTCCCTGCGGGCAGCGGATTGCCGCTGCCTTTGGGATGGAATCTTCCTTCCTCACCAAGACCGGGGTGAGCTATTTTTTTGTTCTTTTTAGACGAAGGCTCAGTTTTTGTTCCCGGGATAAACGTCTGCACTTCGATTCTGTCCGCGTCGTCGAGCCGCAGCGTCAGCTCGTAACCGTGAATGCGAAGCTCCACCGGATCGCCCATCGGCGCGAACTGTATAACGGTGACCTCCGCGCCGGGTATCACACCCATATCCAGAAAATGCTGGCGAAGCGCGCCCTCGCCGCCTACTTTCTTTATTATTCCTGATTCACCCGGCTTTAATTCCTTGAGTGTCATTTTTTCACCTTCATCTCATCAATTACATTCAAGCCCCAGTTGCGGGCTATTGCGCGGCATTTTTGAACATCGCTGTCATTGAGAAGCGCGGGATTGTGGCAGTCGGCGCTGATAATGACCTCCGCGCCGCTTCCGGCGACTTTCTCCCAGAATTTAAAGTGCGGATACATGTAATGTTCACCGAGAGAATCGCATATTATGCCGCGCCGAACGCCGTTGGCGTTTATCTCAAGCGGAACCTCGTTTTTGACCGCGCTGTTTATGATTATGTCGGTCATCTCATCCATATTCCTGTCCCATTCGAGACAATTGACGCCGACGATATCCGGGTGTGCCAGCAGGGAATAATATCCCGTGTCAAGTCCTTCGCTGACGCTTCGGGCGTAGGTAACGCATTCGGCTGTGTCGGATATATCATAAGCGCTCTGCCACCTCTTGCTGATGTCATAGAAATGCTGACCCAGCACCAGATATTCAATCCCGTATTCGGTGAGCAGTTCCTCGTAATACCTGCGATATTCACGCATATATTCGCACTCGAATCCGAGCAGGATTTTTAATTTCGCGCCGTATTTTTCCCTGGCTTCGCGCACATCGCAGATGTAGTCCCATATTTCAGCAAATTCCATGCGATATCCGTAATCGAAATTCGGATAGGGTACATGATCGCTCATTCCAAGAACATCAAAGCCGTCGCTGACTGCCTGCTGCACATATGCTTCTACGCTGCCCTCCGCGTGCCGACAAAGTGAACAGTGAGTGTGATAATTGGTAAGCATTGATTACTGATTCCTTTCCGCTTCATGATTAGCATAAACTAATTATATTCCCTTTCGATTTATTTTGCAAGTATAATATTGATTAATAAAAAATCACATTTTTATCGGGACAGCATATTCTAAGAAAAGGGAGTGGTGAAATGAAAAAAACGGAGTGCGCGCTCTGTCAGCTCAAAAACGGAGAATGCGGCAGAGTGCTTTCGGTTGATGAAAGCGGCGGTATCCGGCAGCGGCTGCTGGACTTGGGTTTCGTTCCCGGAGCTCGGGTAAAGCGGCTTTTTTCCGCTCCGTCCGGTGATCCCGCCGCCTATTGTATACGGGACGCGGTGATAGCTCTCAGAGCCTCCGACGCTCTCGGAATAGCTGTTGGAATAACGGTGATGAACAATGTTTCTTTTCAATAAAATTATCGGGTTTTTCACGCGAGGCAAAATGTCTCATCAATGCAAATCGGAGACAGTCATTGCGCTTGCCGGAAATCCAAATGTCGGCAAAAGCACGGTATTCAACCGTCTGACCGGGATGCGCCAGCACACCGGCAACTGGCCGGGGAAGACGGTAGCCGCGGCAGAGGGATTCTTTGAGCATGACGGAATGAAGTTCCGTTTGGTGGATATTCCCGGAATGTACTCGTACTCTCCGCGTTCGTCTGAGGAACAGGCAGCCGTGGAATTCATCTGCTCAGGAAAAGCCGATGCGACGGTAGTGGTGTGCGACGCCGGATGCCTCGGACGTGGAATCAGCTTCGTTCTGGAAACCGCGGAACTGACGGAAAATATCATAATCTGCGTCAATCTCACCGACGAAGCGGAGCGCAGGGGCATTCATGTGGATACACGAAGGCTTTCCGGTATGATGGGCATGCCTGTGGTATCCGCTTCGGCAGCTCACGGCAGGGGAATAAACGAGCTTGCCGGATGTATTGCGGATAAGTGCCGCTCAGGCAAATCGGGGATTAAGAGCCATGGCTTCACCGTAAAATATCCCTCGCCCATAGAAGAAAAAATCCGGCTTATCGAAAATTCCGTTAAGGAGAACAGAAAAAAGGATTTCTCCCGGATAAATCCGCGATACGCTGCGGTGAGGTTGTTGATAAGCGACATGAGGAATTTTGAGGACATAAACAGCCTGACTGCCCCGTGCGAAGAGATTTCGGACAACACGAAAAAACTTGCGCGAAAATGCCGTGATGAACTTGCGGCAATCGGATTTGACCGCCGCAAACTGTCCGCCGCGATAGCCTCCCGCCGGATACTGACCGCCGACGCGATCAGCGAACAGTGCGTTTCAAAGGACGGAGCAAATACGCGTTCGGCGCTCGATGTGCGTCTGGATAAAATATTCACCGGCAGGATAAGCGGAAGGCTGTGCATGCTCCTCCTGCTCTGCGGTGTGTTCTGGCTGACGATCGTGGGGGCGAATTATCCGTCCGAATGGCTTTCGGGTGCGTTCGGCGGTTTTGAGAATACGCTGAGGGAATGGTTCACTCTCTCCGGCTGTCCCGCGTTTCTAAAGGGGCTGCTTGTGGACGGGGTTTACCGCGTGCTGACCCGTATCATCGCGGTCATGCTTCCGCCAATGGCAATATTTTTCCCTCTTTTTACATTGCTGGAAGATTCCGGATATTTGCCTCGGGCAGCCTTTAATCTGGACAGCAGTCTTAGTCGCTGCGGAGCCTGCGGCAAGCAGGCGCTGACTTCCTGCATGGGCTTCGGGTGCAACGCCGTTGGAGTGACCGGGTGCAGGATAATTGATTCTCCGCGCGAAAGAATACTGGCGACAGTCACGAACAGCTTCATTCCCTGCAACGGGCGATTCCCGATGCTGACGGCTCTCATCTCAATGTTCCTGCTGGGAAGCGTCGCCGCCCCGTTTGACTCTATGCTCGGAGCGGTGGTGCTCACCGGACTTATCTGTCTCGGACTGGCAGCTTCATTCGGAGTGTCGAAGCTGCTCTCGCTTACGCTGCTCAGGGGAACGCCTTCCTCCTTCGCGCTGGAGCTTCCGCCTTATCGAAGACCGCGGTTTTGCAGCGTGCTAATACGCTCTGTGCTTGACCGGACGCTTTTCGTCCTGGGACGGGCGGCGGCTGTAGCCGCCCCCGCCGGCGCGTTCATCTGGATAACGGCGAATGTGCATGTTGGCAGCGATTCCGTATTGACTGTAATCTGCCGGTGGCTCGATCCTTTAGGCAGAATTCTCGGTATGGACGGGGTGATCCTGACGGCGTTCATTCTCGGGCTGCCGGCAAATGAGATAGTCATTCCGCTCATGATAATGGCGTACATGGCCCAGGGCAGCATGAACGGATTGAACGACGCGGCGGCAATTCATTCCCTGTTGCTTGACAACGGCTGGACAGCCGGTACGGCGGTGTGCGTCATGCTATTCACGCTGATGCACTGGCCCTGTGCCACTACCTGCGTCACAATATACAAGGAGACAAAAAGCCTAAAATGGACCGCGCTTTCGGTGATAATTCCAACCCTGACCGGCTGCACCGTATGCGCCTTCGCTGCCGCTTTGATGAGGGCGTTCGGAATATAATGATTTTCAGGTGATATTTTTGAGGTAATATACAGAGAAGTTGCCGGCAGCGGATAACGCCGCCGGCGGTTCACTGTATATTTTGTGCATACTGTACCGTTGAGGATATATTCAAATGATAAAAAATCATATGACACAAAAAAACACTTGCATATTATATAATCATGTGTTATAATTGCATTTGCTCAGTTGAAATATGCGGGTATGGTGGAATTGGCAGACACGCCAGACTTAGGATCTGGTGGGCAACCGTGCAGGTTCAAGTCCTGTTACCCGCACC
>ONWI01000199.1 GCA_900321515.1 uncultured Eubacteriales bacterium
AGGTGCAGAGCTACGGGAACGGTAATGTTCAGCTCTTCTATCATACCCTTGACCATGCCGACAACGGTCTTGTAGCCGCACATATACTTGCCCGCGCCCTCGGAAACACCGAGAATTACGGGAGCCTTGAGCTCCTCAGCGGTGAGAAGTATGGACTTGGTCCACTCGAGATTGTTGATGTTGAACTGACCGACGGCATATTTGCCCTCCATTGCTTTGATAAGCATGTCCTTTGCGTTTACCAGAGGCATATAAGTCACTCTCCAAATAAATAAAATTTTGCTCTGCGGACGGGGTCTGCCGACGAGCCGTCCGAGTACTTTTATATTATACTACACCTTTTATGTAATTTCAAACATTTTTGTCAAATAATTGTTTCGTTTACAGTTTGTTTATATTTGAGCGAATAATAATTTAACATATCGTTAGTAATATAATCCAAAGAGGCGTTAAAGAAACGCTGATTAAGTAACTGTGCAGAAAAAAACAGAACACTCAAGTCCCGTATTATCGACTTTTTTCAAATTTTGCAATCGGCTAAATACAATTTTCAGAGGGAGGGTCAGAGCCTTATGGACAAAAAGATGAAGGTTTATTTCAGATATGGTCTGCTGTTTGTATTCATTTCCATCACAATGTTTGCCGCGTTCAACAATATGGGCAGCGTGCTGAGCTTTTTGGGATGGGTGGTTCATATATCCATGCCGGTGATCATCGGAGCTCTTATCGCTCTGGTGCTCAATGCTCCTTTGAGGGGATTCCGCGTACTGGTGGGCTTTCTTGCTTCCAAGATCGGGAAAAAGACGGGCAAAAGCATTCCTTCGTCTTTCCTCGACACGTTAAGCCTTGTGCTTACGCTGATAAGCACGGCGCTGATAATTTATCATGTGTTTGACGTTGTGGTTCCCAGGGTGGTCAATTCTGTATCCGGGATAGGCGATGCATTCCTGATTTATTATCCCAAACTTCTCGGAAAACTCAAGGGGTACGGCATTGATACAGCCAAGATCGAACAGCTTATCAACGCGCTGAACGTTTCCACGCTCATCAATCAGATGACTCAGAATATGACCACTCTGGTGGACACCGCCTACAGCGCCGCTTCTTCTGTCGTCAACACGGCGATTAATATCTTCACGGGGACGATCATCGCGATCTATGTTCTGGCTGGCAAGAAACGGCTGAAGTGCCAGATCAAAAAGCTGGTCTATGCCTATCTGGATGTAAAAAAGGCGGACAAAACGGTGGAGATTGCCCGTCTCTGCTCCGATACCTTCTTTTACTTCATTTCGGGTCAGTGTCTTGACGCGTTCATTCTCGGTATGATGTTCTTTTTCGTCATGAGTATATTCAATATGCCCTATACCGTAGTCATAAGCATGTTTATTGGCTTTATGGCTCTGATACCTTATATAGGACCTCTTATCGGTATGATGGCCGGATTTTTGCTCATTGTCATGATAAGCCCTATGAAGGCGCTGGGTTTTGTTGTGATATTCCTTGTGCTGCAGCAGATTGACAGTCACTTGATTTATCCGAAGATTGTCGGCAATTCCATGGGTCTGCCGGCAATCTGGACCCTGCTCGCCGCGCTGCTTGGCAATGCGTTTTTGGGACTGCCCGGAATGCTTATCTTCATCCCGCTGACGTCGGTGATTTACACTCTGCTGCGTGAGAATGCCTATCTGAGACTCAAGGAAAAGGGTATTCAGATCAAGTAGGCTATTTAGTAGCAGGCTCTTATGTGGAAAAAGCATAAAATGATTGTTGACAACAAAGCCCGGACATGATATAATTTAGATGAAATTTTTGTAAAGGAGTATCAGTAGTTATGAAATTCTGTGAAAATTGCGGCGCACAGATGCCGGATGATGCGCTTTGCTGCACAAATTGCGGCACGCCCATTGCTGCCAGTCAGGTTCCGAATCATCCCTTCGAACAGCAGGATTATCAGCCGCAGTCCGCGCAATATCAGCAGACGCAGTATCAGCAGACGCCTTTTCAGCAGGCACCGTATCAATCTGCGGGTGATACCGGCGTAAACAACAAGGCTCTCGTGGCGCTTATTTTGGGAATCGGCGGCGTTGCCCTGGTGATTTTGGCTCCTTTTCTGGCGAATTTCCCGGCTTTTATTGGCTTGGTTATAAGCATCATCGGCATTGTGTTCGGCGTTAAGGCGAGAAACGAACTTCCTGTGGGACATCCAAACAGGAATATGGCTACCGCCGGCATGATCTGCGGAATTATCGGCACTGTTGTGGGCGGCATAGCCACGCTCTGCACTTTATGTGTATGCTCTATGGCGGCTTGCCTGGCGGTCGGAGCGGCAAACTCCGACACGTCGTTCCTTTCGGAATACAGTGATTTCTTCACGGTTTTGTTCAGATGACAGTTTGGAGGCAGGAGATTTTTTTTATGAAAAGATGCAATTACTGCGGCGCTCAGATGCCGGACGACGTTTCGAAGTGTTCAGTCTGCGGTAGTCCGTTGACCGCCAATCCGGTGAACCGGGCTTCGGGCAAAAAGGAAAGCGGACCTGTTGAGACGGTCATTCCTGCGCAGAACAACGCCGAACCGATTATCCAATATCAGACAGTTTATGTCCAACAGCCCGCCGTCGCCCAGCCCGGCGGCAAAGGCAAGGCGATTGTTTCGCTTGTGCTTGGACTGGTAGGTCTTGTACTCAGTGTTCTTGCTCCGACGCTGGACGGAATCCCGGCAATTCTCGGACTGGTGATCAGCATTGTCGGCATTGTTTTCGGCGTCAAGGCGAGAAACCGCATTCCGTCGGACGCTCCCGGAAGAGGTATTGCCACCGCCGGACTGACATTTTCGATACTCGGCACGATTATCAGCGGAATAATGACTCTGGCTGTTATCTGCCTGGTTGTGGGTGTTTTTGCGCTGTGCGCTTCGACCCCCTCCGCGTATGTTGATTATTACGCTGTTTTATTCTCTCTTATTTTTTAAATAATCACATGATCCGCTGTAATTGATTCTGTTATCTGTTACAGCGGATTGTTTGTAATGCAGAAATCAATAATTTGTCTTTCCTACGGGTGGAGAAAAAGGCTTCGGTTTAAAAAGCCAAAAGACCCGAATTTCCACTATTGCAATTGGCTAAAAAAATATGTGTTAAGGAGGAAATGATCTTGCTGCCTTACATAAAGATATCCGGCGTTCAGCTGTCTACATATGCTTTGATGGCAAGCATAGGATTTTTCGCCATGTGGTTAGTCGCCTGGCTTGCGACGAGAAAGCGAACCGAAATTGATCAGAATCATGTGCCTCATATAGCCCTTGCCGCTATGGCGGGTCTTATTATCGGAGCGCATCTGCTTGGTACAGCGGTAAATTTCCATATGCTTATTAATGCGGTCAGGGACAATTTTTCCCAAATGCATTCATATGCGGACTATCTGACCCTTTTTGCCTATGTGTTCGGCGGAATGGTATTTTACGGAGGTCTCTTCGGGGCGGTCATTGGGGCTGCCTGGTATATGAAGGCGCTGAAATTGTCATATAGGCTGTATTTTGACGTGATGGCGTTCTGTGTACCCCTTTTTCACGGATTCGCCAGAATTGGCTGTTTTCTGGGCGGATGCTGCTACGGGATTGAGTGCCGACACGGCATTGTATTTCATGATTCGCCGGACCTTTCGGCAAACGGTGTGCCGAGGTTTCCGGTTCAGCTGCTTGAATCGGGACTGGAATTTGTCCTTTTCGCTGTGATAATTGCGCTTTATCTCAGAAGAAGGCTGAGCGGCAGACTGATGTATGTCTATCTGCTTTCTTACGCGGTCATAAGGTTCTTTGATGAATTCCTTCGCGGAGACAGGGCACGGGGGTTTGTCGGTCCGCTCTCAACTTCCCAGTTTATCAGCGTGCTTACTTTCGTGGCGGTAATAATTCTTCTCGCTGCAAATTCTCGCGGGAGAAGAATTGCCCTGCGTCAGGATGCCGTTTCCGGCGCGGCAGAAGAGTGAAATGTGATGTGATTATGAAAACACGGGCACGGTAATCAATTTTGGACTCAATTATAGTTGCGCGTGTTTAAAACTCACAAAAATGGACGTAAATCGTGGTCAGGAAAATTTGGATAAGGTATTTTATCGGTGGCGCCTAAGCCTGATTTGCGTCGCAGCGCGTTGCAGCGATGGGCTCTGCCCCTGTTTTTCGCTTTTCAAGCGAAAAAAC
>ONWI01000258.1 GCA_900321515.1 uncultured Eubacteriales bacterium
CGGACGTGATCTCAGCACCGTATCGGAGGACAGCCTTCTGCGCACGGTCACCTATGTCGGACTTGGCAGCGTATTTTTCAAGGGCAGTGTGCGCGATAATCTGCTGATGGCGGCTCCCGACGCTTCCGATGAAGACCTCTGGGGCGTGCTGTCCGACTGCGGTATTGCGGATTTTTTGCAGTCGGAAAAAGGACTGGATACCATGCTGCTCGAAAACGCGGGCAATCTTTCCGGCGGACAGAAACAGCGGCTTGCCTTGGCACGCGCCTTGCTGCATCATTCACCGGTCTACATTTTCGACGAGGCGACCAGCAATATTGACGTGGAGAGCGAGGAAGCGATTCTGTCCGTCATCAAAAAACTGGTGAGAACCAAAACCGTCATCATGATTACCCACCGACTCGCCAATGTGACAGACGCGGACAGGATATTCTGTCTGGAAAACGGTGGAGTGGCAGGAAGCGGAACGCACGAAGAGCTGCTTGCTTCCTGCCCTGCGTATGCGGCACTGTGGAAAACGCAAAAGGAACTGGAAGATTTTGGAAAGGAGAGGGTTTTGCAATGAAACGAAAGAGCAAAGTGAAGATCCTGTTTCGGATGCTGGGACTGGTAAAGCCGTTGACCGGGTATATGATACTTGCGGTATGTCTGGGAACGCTTGGCTTTCTGACGGCGCAGTTTATTCCGATTCTCGGCGGATATGCCATACTGTACGGACTTGGGCTGCCCGGAACGCTGTCGCTGCGTACCATCTTTATCTGTCTGGCCCTGTGTGCAGTGACACGCGCCGTTTTCCGCTTTTCGGAGCAGCGGACGAATCATTACATCGCTTTTACACTGCTTGCCATCATACGCGACCGCATTTTTGCCGCACTCAGGAGACTTTGTCCGGCCAAGCTGGAAGGACGTGACAAGGGCAACCTGATCTCTGTGATCACCTCCGCTGTGGAGCTTTTGGAAGTATTCTACGCGCATACCATTTCGCCGATATGCATCGCCGTCGTGGTGGAGCTTATCATGACGCTGTTTATCGGCGCTTACCATTGGAGCCTCGGTCTTTTGTCGCTTTGCGCCTATCTTGTCATCGGACTTTTGCTGCCGGCGGTCATTTCCCGACGCTGCGGAACACTGGGCGAAGAACTGCGCGGGCAGTCCGGCGAACTGGCGGCCCACATGCTGGAAAGCATACGGGGCATTGACGAAACGCAGCAGTATCACTTCGGGGAAAAGCGACTGCACGAGATAACGGAAAAAACCAACGCATTGTCGGGAAAGCAGCGCGTGATGAACCGGCTGACCGGCACCAATCTGTCGCTTGCCAATACGCTGATTCTGGTATTCGACGTCGCCATGCTGGCTTTATGCGCCACGCTTTATTACAGAGGTACTGTCGGGTTCGACGGCTTTTTGATTCCGCTCATCGCGTTGATGAGTTCCTTCGGTCCGGTTACCGCGCTGGCCGCTCTGGGAACGACGCTGGAGAATACGATTGCTTCCGGCGCACGAGTGCTTGCCATCATCGACGAGCAGCCGGAGACAGAGGATGTTTCCGGCATGGCAGCCATTGACTTTGAAGGCGCTTCGGCGGAGGGCGTATCCTTCTCCTATGGCGGCGAAACCGTGCTGCGTAATTTGTGGCTGTCTGTTCCGAAGCGCAAGGTGATCGGTATCGTGGGAAAGAGCGGCTGCGGCAAATCCACGCTTCTCAAGCTGCTGATGCGGTTCTGGAAGACGACAGAGGGCGAGATAAAGATATCGGACAGGTGCATTGACGAAATCAACACCGTTGATCTGAGAAATATGGAAAGCTACATGACACAGGAGACGCATCTGTTTCAGGATACGATTGCCAATAACGTGCGGATCGGCAAGCTCGACGCAACGCGGGAGGAAATTGAAACCGCCTGCAAAAAGGCGGCTATCCATGATTTTATTATGACATTACCGAATGGCTATGAAACGCAGGTGGGCGAACTGGGGGATACTCTCTCCGGCGGCGAAAAACAGCGTATAGGGCTGGCAAGAGCCTTTCTGCACGATGCGCCGTTCCTGCTGCTCGATGAACCTACCAGCAGTCTGGACAGTCTGAATGAGGCAATGATTCTGAAATCGCTGCATGAGTACGGGACAGAGCAGACGATCCTTCTGGTGTCGCACCGTCCGTCCACCATGTGCATTGCGGATGAAATCTTTTCCATGAATGGAGGAAGGATTTCGTGAAGAACA
>ONWI01000094.1 GCA_900321515.1 uncultured Eubacteriales bacterium
CTGTGCCAGATTTCCTCCCGATGAGATATTGGTTTCATTGCTCATTTTGCTTCAACTCCTAAAAGAAATAATAACCCGTAATCACCAGAAACAAGTATATGGTTACATTTATATGATAACAAATCATATGCCAAAATGCAAGTATTTTTAGCAACTTTCTTATAAAAAATAATAAAGCAGAAATCTTTTTTTGTAAGTAATGCTTAGAATTTTGGGTTTATTTCAAAATTATAACGAATTAATTCACGATTATTCTCATTATTGCGACTATGCAGCACCATAATTGTGCAATCTGCCAAAATATCAGTTTTTTGTTTGTAGCAAAAGGAGAATTTTATGAATATAAAAAAACACTCTGAAATGCCGGCATTATCCTGTGCGAAGGCATAAATCTGCTATAAACCCGCCCGGCAGAAAGCCGTTGTGCAATAATACAAGAGACTATCAGTCGCCGAAGCTCGCTCCGGTCATCTTGGCGGTCTTGATGATTTCGCTGTCAACGGGGACAAATTTAGTCTTGCCAGCAACCTCGGAGAGCGGATTATGGCCAACCTTGCCTTCAATCATGGCAACGGTATTGCCGTAATTCTCGTCCTTGATAAGCATTGCGGCGTAAGCGCCGAACTGAGTGGCAAGCACTCTGTCATACGCAGACGGCGAACCGCCTCTCTGATAATGTCCGGGAACGACCACGCGGGCTTCCATTCCGGTTGCTTTCTGAATCTGATCGGCAACGCGGTAGCTGACAGAGGTGTAATTTTCCGCGGCGCGCTTTTCAATGCGTTTTTTCTTCTTCATAACAGATTCTTCGAGGTCGATAGCTCCCTCCGCAACACAGATTATGGAGAATTTTCTCTTTTTCTGCGTGCGCTTTTCCACCGTTTCGATCACCTTGTCAATATCATATGGGATTTCGGGCAGAAGAATGACATCCGCGCCACCGCCAATACCGGCGTACAGGGTCAGCCATCCGGCCTTGTTGCCCATGATCTCGATCACCATCACCCTGCCGTGGCTGTTCGCAGTGGTGTGTATCCTGTCCACTACATCCGTAGCAATATCCACCGCGCTGTGAAAGCCGAAGGTCACATCGGTGCCATAGATATCATTGTCGATGGTCTTGGGCAGTCCGATGACGTTCAGACCCTCCTCGCTGAGAAGGTTTGCGGTCTTATGGGTACCGTTGCCGCCCAGGGTGACAAGACAATCGAGCTTCATTTCCCTGTAATTCTTCTTCATTGCGGCAACCTTGTCAACATTGTCCTGCTCGATGACGCGCATATTGCGATAGGGCTGACGGCTGGTGCCCAGAATTGTGCCGCCAAGTGTCAGCAAGCCTGTGAAATCATCGGGCTTCATCACATGATATGTGCCGTCAATCAGCCCCTTGTAACCGTCATTGATACCTACAAATTCAACATCCATCAGATTGAATGAAGCGTAAGCTACGCCTCTGATTGCCGCGTTAAGACCCGGACAGTCTCCTCCGCTTGTCAAAATACCGACTCTGCGTTTTGCCATAGTCAATTGCCTCCCGGAAAAATAAAGATTGATGATATAAATAATGCTTTTGCAATATTTGCTATTGGTTCACGTCTGTGTCAAGACGCATGGTGTATTCGTAGAGAATGCCCTGCGGCAGTTCCGGCGGGCTGCTCTGCCGAACAAACGAACATCTGCCGTCACAGCTCACAAACATATTTGCCATGGCGACGCCGACATCTATCTGCTGGATATCGTCGAGATATTTATACCTGACCGGCGGCTTTTTTCTGCCAATATAAATTGAATCTTCCACCGTGAGGAACCTCACCGGCTGCATGTTTACCGCCGAAGGAGCCAGTCTGCCGGCTTCGAGCACCGGCAGAAAATCCGGTCGGCTGATCGGGCCAAGAAGGAATTCATGAAGCTTCCTGCGCGGAACCTCCTCCGTCTGCCGACGGAAGGGGGCGTTGTCTCCCCTGCCAAATTCCAACGATATCACATAGGGCAATTCGCCGCGCGAAGGCTGAGACTTCTGTTTAGCCATGCCCGCCCAGCAGGATGAAACCCCCCTGTGCGTGAGCCAGAGGGCAATCTGTTCGCCTATGAAGCCGGCGTTCTGGAGATATCCGCGAACGCTCATTGCCGAACGGATCACAACAAAGTCCGTGGCGCGGTAAATAGACGAACGGGCGAATTCCCTGTGAAAATCGTCCTGATCATAGAGCATTACGTCCACTGGAATATTGTCATGGAGCGGGATAATGCCCGAAATGAATTCGGCGAGGTCGTCAATAAACTGCTCGCCAAGAGGCTGACCGGTATAGCTTCTCACCGAACGCCGCGCGATGATCGCGTCCTTCATATCCATATGCATCACCCCTTGACGTCATTTTTCATATACAAATATCATACACCATTAACGCTCTGATTTCAATGAAATTTTTATTAAACTTAAACAAAAGCAGCTCTGAACCAAATCAAAGCTGCTTTTGTTTAAGTTATTCGATCAAGCTATAAGAAATTTTTCGATAACAGGCACAAGTCCGTCGTCATCACAGGAACCGGTGATGTAATCGGCATTCTGTTTAACCACATTCTGCGCGTTGCCCATAGCAACTCCGAGGCCTGCGTGCTTTATCATAGAGAGATCATTGAAACCGTCTCCGCACGCGATGAAATCGTCCTTGTTCATACCCAGATACTTTGCAAGCACGTCGATACCGTGCGCCTTGTCGATACCTAATGGAAGTATTTCCAGAAAATACGGTTCGGAGCGGTAGACGCTCAGCCTTCCTTCGAAGCGGCGAGCCGCGATTTTTTCAAGCTCGGCGAGTCTTTCGCCGCTGCCGGTGATAATGCATTTATAGAGCTTCTGGTCAGTGTAACCGGCAAGCGAGTCGATCTTCCGGACGGTCATATGATTGAGCCTTGCCTCAAGCTGAATTATCTCGTCGTCGGGTCTTTCCGAAATCAGCACATCGGAAGCGTGTCCCACAACGGGGACGCTGTATTCCTCCGCAAGCGCGGCTATTTCGGACACAATGCCGTCGGGCATCGCGGTCTCGGAAATTAACTGCCCTGTCTGAGCATTGATGATTCTTCCGCCGTTCCAGCCCATAATATAGCCGCCTTTTCCGGCAAAATCCAGCCTGCGGCTGACGTCCGAAATTCCGGGAACAGGTCTGCCCGAGGCGATGGCAATTATCTTGCCTGCCTCACGGGCGCGGAATATAGCCTGTCTTGTAGCCTCGGTAATGCATTTGACGGAATTGTAAAGTGTTCCGTCAATGTCCATCACCAAACCTTTGTATGTCATTTTTTCAAGCGCTCCTTATGTGATTAATTCAAGCGCGAAGCGCTTCCAAAATAATCATCCATTGTATATTCTTTATTGTCTAATCTTTCAGTGAAAGAATGTGAGCGCCCTAATCCAGCCATGTCTCATCGTCCTCGTGACGGGTCGGACGCGTCATGAGCAGTCTGACTTCCTCGGCGGGGTTGCCTCCCTCATAGCAAACCTTGTAGCAAGCGTCCATAATAGGCATGTCCACATCATAACGGCTTCTCAGCTCGTGCGCGAGCTTTGCGGCGTGATATCCCTCAACCGTACCGATTTTCTTTATGGCTTCATCCACAGGCACGCCCTCGCCGATCAGAATACCCGCGCGGCGGTTGCGGCTGTGCATACTGGTGCAGGTCACAATGAGGTCGCCGATGCCGGTAAGTCCGGCAAATGTCTTTTCATTGCCGCCCATAGCCTTGCCGAGTCTGCCTATCTCGCTGAGTCCTCTTGTCATGAGCGCGGCCTTGCTGTTGTCACCCAGACCCAAACCGTCAATGATTCCGGCGGAAAGGGCGATGACATTCTTGATGGCTCCGCCCAGTTCAACGCCGACCACATCCCTGTTGGTATACACGCGCAGCTTGGAGGTGGTGAATGTCTCCTGAAGCATGAGCGCGGTTTCTCTGTCGGCGGAAGCGGCCACCAGGGCAGTGGGAACGAACCTCGCGACCTCCTCCGCGTGCGAAGGACCTGAGAGCACCGCGACCTTATTGTCGGGCAGAGCCTCCTGAATGCTGAGCGAAAGCCTGTTGCATGTCTTTGGATCAAATCCCTTGCTGATATTTACAATAACAGTTGTATCCGGAATACCCGTCTCGGCTATTTTCTGAGCCACGCCTGCCACCGCAAAGGACGGAACGGCTGTGATGATGATGTCAGCCTGCTTCACCACATTGATGTCAGAGGTGAATTTCAGCTCCTTGGGCATTTTAATCCCCGGAAGAAGCGGGTTTTCGCCGGTCGAAACAATGCGTTCGATTTCCTCTGGAAATGCGGACCACACGGTAACGTCGTTTCCCGTGGAGGCTGCGGACATAGCCATTGCCGTACCCCAGCCGCCTGAGCCCATTACTGTTATTTTTTTCATGATAGATTGCCTCCCTCAAGCGTTATCAGAGGTCTCGCCGTCGCCGTCCGCCGACTCTGCGGTTTCAGTATCTCCGGCAGCCTCAATAGGTTCGTCAGTTTTTTGGGTTTCCTCGTTGGTCTTGCCGTCCGGATCGCGCGGAGGCTCCGGATCATTCTTCTTGCGGGCGATGGTCTTGGGCTCAGTGCCGTCAAGAATGCGCCTGATATTGGAGCGGTGCATGTAGATTACCACCACCGCGAAGCATACGGCAATAATGGTCATAGGCAGCCATGCCGTTGACTTATACATAAAATAGTTTAAAAGCAGCGTGATTATCGGATAGCAGAAAGCGACAGTAAGCGAACATTTGGACACCGTTTTGGTTATCGCAAGCGCAATAAGGAATATCACAAGAAGTGAAAGGAAGCAGCGCCAGTCGAGTGCGCAGATGATTCCGGCACTGATAAGCACGCCCTTGCCGCCCTTGAAGCCGAAGTAAAGCGGGAAGAGATGACCCAGCAGCGCAAAGAGTCCGGCGACTCCCGCTCCGACCTGAGCGACATGTTCTATATCCGAAACACCGCCGCACATCAGGTTGAATACCATCTCGCCGATAAAGACGGAACAAATTCCCTTGGCAAAGTCGCCTATGAAGGTAATGACTGCCGCCGGGATGCTGACGCAGCGCAGCACATTGGTGAATCCAGCGTTGCCGCTGCCCATAGTGCGTATGTCCTTCCCGGTAAAGAGCTTGGTCACGGGAATGGCAAAGCTGATGCTGCCAAGCAGGTAGGCGATCGCCGCCGAAATAAGCACCGGCAGCAGGAATGTTGACAGAATAGACATTGTATCTACCTCCGCTGATTAATTTATATAAATTTTTTCTTGAATATTCTTATTTCTTTGAGTCTCCGCGCTCACGGATAATGAATCGCACCGGAGTACCTTCCAGACCGAATGTCTCGCGTATCTTGTTTTCCAGATACCGCTGATATGAGAAGTGGAAAAGATCTGCATTGTTGACAAAGCAAACGAACGTCGGCGGCTTGGTGGAGGGCTGAGTGATGTAGTAGATTTTCAGCCGCTTGCCCTTGTCCGAAGGCGGCTGCACTCTGGCGGTCGCGTCGGCAAGCACGTCGTTGAGCATTCCGGTCGAAATGCGGGTGGAATTTTGATTGGAGACATATGTGATAAGCTCAAACAGCCGGTCTATTCTCTGCCCCGTCTTTGCCGAGATGAAGATAATAGGGGCATAGGACATGAAGGAAAAATCATTCTCCAGCTTCTTGCGGAAGGAATTCATGGTTCCGCCGTCCTTCTCAATCGCGTCCCACTTGTTGACGGCGATAATGCAGCCCTTGCCCTTTTCGTGGGCTATTCCGGCCACCTTGGAATCCTGTTCCGTAAACCCCTCTGTGGCGTCTATCATAATGACGCACACGTCGGCGCGGTCCACCGCAGCCTCGGCGCGGATAATGCTGTATTTCTCAACATTGTCCTTAATACGGCTCTTCCGGCGTATGCCAGCGGTGTCAATAAAGACGAATTTGCCCTTGGCGTTTTCAACGACGGTGTCTATCGCGTCGCGGGTGGTTCCGGCAATGTCCGAGACAATGACTCTTTCCTCCCCCGCCACCTTATTGACAAGCGAAGATTTGCCGGCATTCGGCTTGCCTATGATAGCAACCTTGATGTATTCGTCGTCCTGTTCCTCAGGCGACTCGGGAGGGAAATACTCGAATACCGCGTCCAGCAGATCGCCCGTCCCGTGGCCGTGAACGGCGGAAACGGGATAAGGTTCCCCCAGGCCGAGATTGTAAAATTCATAGAATTCCGGCGGGAGATTTCCCACCGAATCGCATTTGTTGACGCACAGCACGACCGGTCTGCCGCTCTTCTGAAGCATGGCGGCTACCTCCATATCGGTTGCCACCACGCCTGAACGCATATCGGTCACCATCACGATCACATCCGCGGAATCTATGGCAAGCTGCGCCTGACTGCGCATCTGCGAGAGGATCACATCGTCGGAGGCAGGCTCGATGCCTCCGGTGTCTATCAGCATGAACTGGCGGCTGCGCCATTCGCCGTCGCCGTAGATCCTGTCGCGTGTGACGCCGGGCGTGTCCTCGACGATCGAAAGCCTGCGTCCCACAAGTTTATTGAACAGCGTGGATTTGCCCACATTCGGGCGACCCACCACCGCAACTATCGGTTTTGACATTTTTTTCATATATCCTTTCTCTCCTGCGGCGTCCGCCGGATGACGCTCTGACTACCTTCCGAGCAGCGCGTCCAGAAGTTCGTAACCGTCACTGCTTACCACCCTGACAGGCACACTCAGCGCTTTTTCCACATCGTCCGCCGTAAAATCGTCTAAAAATACTGTTCCCGTACTGTCCAGCATGGAGGACGAAATAAGCAGTCTCTCACCAAGCTCAGCGCCGCGAAGCTGTTCTGTCAAATCGTGTCCGGTAATAAGACCTGAAACCGTTATCTTTTCACCAAAAAAGTGATTAACTATCGGATAAACCTTCCAATTAGCATTATGCCATTTTTTTCGCGCCGGGTCAAGTAATTTTTTTATAATCGGCGCAATACTTGTGCCGCAGGCTATTGAAGCGCTGTAATGCCCGTCGTCGCCCTGTTCTTCCTCAACCGCAGAGAGAAATTCGCTCTTGAGCAGCGAAACCATTCCTACGCCGTTTTCAAGCTGGGCGTAATCCTCGTAGAAATCCTCCCCGCGGATTTCTCTGCCGGCATTCAGGTAAAATTCATCGGAAGGATATACTATTCTGCTGCCGAATTTACTGACGCATATGTCCCCGAATTTTTCTATCTGATCTATCACTTCGCCGCATTCATCCGGAGAAAACATGCGCAGCTTTTCCAGATTGCCGCGGTGTTTAGTCAGTCCTACAGGCACGACGGCAATACTCTGTACAGCCGGACAGAGCTCCGTCAGGTCGCGTAGCGTGCGGTCAAGCTCTTCTCCGTCGTTCCATTCAGGACAAAGCACTATCTGACAATTCAGGCTGATTCCGCCGTCGGCGAGCTGCCTGATAAACCGCAGTGCTTCGCCCGCGTGCGGATTTTTCATCATCCGGACCCTGAGTTCCGGGTTGGTGGTATGGACCGAAATATTCACCGGAGATATCCGCATCTTAATTATACGTTCTATCTCACGCTCGTCGATGTTGGTCAAGGTGATATAGTTGCCGAAAAGGAAGGATAGCCGGTCGTCGTCGTCCTTGAAATAGAGCGATTGGCGCATTCCCTTGGGAAGCTGGTCGATAAAGCAGAAAACGCACTTGTTGCGGCAGGAATGCTGCTTGTCCATCAGATATGTGCCGCACTCCACCCCAAGCGAATCATACTGCCCCTTGCGTATGACAATCTCACGCCTGTCTCCGCCGCTCTTTTCCAGGATGATATTCAGCCTGCGGTCAGTCTCATAAAAGCGGTAGTCCAGAATATCGTTGATTTCATTGCCGTTAATGGCAATTATCTTGTCTCCTGCCTCTATGCCGTGCCTCTGGGCCAGGCCTCCGCGCTGTGTACTGCTCACCGTAACCGACATGTCCAATCACTCCCTTAAGCGGCTTTTTCTAAATAAAAAAGCGGCTGCATCAGACGGTAAAAACCGACGTTGATATCTCAGCCGCTTCTTTCGATTGCAAAGTCAGAAGAAATTATTTGTCTTCGCCCATTTTTATAACTTCACGA